>JAFLSH010000122.1 GCA_022511055.1 Prevotella sp.
TATAAGAATTTGCAATTCGATTAAATAAATATACAACTTTTGTAAGGATTTTTTTCTGCCGCAAATGTTAAATAGGTATTCGTTAATCGGATTACAAATCCTTATACTCACTCCAGCCGGATTGCAAATCCGGCTGAACGATTACCTTTTTCGGCTGAACGGCGACGACAATTCGGCTAAACTGCGGCAAAAGTCGGCAATCTGTGCCCTAAAGAAGTCTATCAAGGCAAACAGGTAAAAGAAAAAGCTGCACATTAGACCCATTTTTTGAGAATTGTTCGATGTTTTAATCGTATTTCTGCTGAAAAAAATAAAAAAAACAGGAACTATTCAAGTATTGTCAAGAAAAAAATGCTAACTTTGCAGCAGTAAACAGCAAGAAAATCGTACTTATGGAGACAACATTCTTTAATCCGGCGCAGCAACGTATATTGCATCTGATGTCATACATCAAGACTGAGGAAGAACTAAATAGTTTGGAAAAAGCTCTATTGAAATACTTTGCAAACAAAGTAGACGAAGATGTGGATGCACTTTGCGAGCAAGGAGCAATTACACTGGAGACAATTGAAAAGTGGGGAAATGAACACTTGCGCACACCGTATCAATGAGACATATTGTACTTGATACTAACTGCCTGCTTATGATTATTCCAAGAATAAGCCCGTATCGTGTAGTATGGGATTCTTTTTTGGATAGTCGGTTTGTCTTGTGTGTTTCCAATGAGATTGTTGAAGAGTATTCGGAAATCCTATCTAACAAGTTAGGCTATCACATAGCAGCAAATGTGATATCCACGATTCTTTTTTCTACAAATGTCAAGTTTGTAACCCCATATTATAAGTTTAGCCTTATAACCTCTGATGTAGATGACAATAAGTTTGTGGACTGTGCCATAGCTGCCGGTGCAGATTATATCGTCTCAGAAGATGCACACTTCAGGGTACTTGACAATATTCCTTTTCCTCATGTAAACTTATTGCGCCTTAAAGAGTTTGCTGCCATTATCGGGTGATTTGGAACTCGCGCGCGCAGTATAGTGCTAATACAAACTATTTGCCCCACACCCTCAACACCCCCGACACCCAAATGGGGAGTTGGGTGTTGAGGGTGTCGCGGGTGTGGGGCAAATAGCTTAAATCAGTACTATATACGCATACGCGCGCGAAAAAATATATAAGTTTTTTTTCATCACGAGCATGGAGAGCATGGGGTTTGCGGGCAAATTGGGGGTAACAACAGAAACTCTGCGAGTATTCCGAAAAACTCATGGAGTTTCGGACAATACTCATGGAGTTTTGAAAATTACTCCGTGAGTTTTTCGAAATAGTCACGGCGTTTTTGGGCAATAGTCCGTGAGTTTTTCGGAATATTTGCAGTGTTCTGCCCCCTGTCAGTAGGCGGCGACTTCAGAACAAGTCGTCAATCTCCTTGATTTCGTCATCGTCAAACCACTTCTTCAGGCGCTCGAGCGCGCGGTCCTTGACCTCCGGGTCTACGTCGACCCAGATTTTCTTCAGCACGTAGAGCAGCACGGCCATGTCGTCTGTCAGACCGGCGATGGGAATGGCATCGGGTATCACGTCGATGGGGCTAATCATGTAGCCCAGCGCCCCGATGATGATAGCCTTGTCCTTGGCACTCACCTTGTCGCTCTGCAAGGTGTAGAACAGTATCAGCGCCGCATAAATCAGCTTTGCGCCGGCGCGCTTGGCTATGCGCGAAATCTTCTCAACAAACTCTGCCTGCGAGAATTTGTTGGCATAACTCATAAAATCAGGTAATTCCATGATTTAATCTCCTTTTTTTAGTTTATTCTCATTTCGTAATCTTTATCACACGTATGCCCGTATGGCTGGGGTGCTGCTGCAGGTACTGCCCCAACGTCATCGGCTCTTCGACAACGCGCTTGTGCAGCTGGGAAGCGTTCAGCAGGTGCAGCCCGTCGGCGCGCCACACGGCAAAGCCCAGGTGGGCAATGTCCAGTCCGGGCTTCTTGCACGTTATCGCAATGATGTCGCCGTCGGCCACGGCCCGCCTCATCGCCGCCGTGTTCTGCACCTCACGCTTCGGTATGTAGCGGAACTCCAGCCGGGCCAGCGCCTCTTCCGTCGCCCTGATTTGCGGCACCAGCTGGGGCTGCGCCCGCAGCGCCTTGTAGGCTTCCGGGTGCTGGCTCATGTAGCTGACCCTGATTTGCTGCACGGCCGTGAACGGCGGGTTGGGCTGCTGTGTCTCCTCGACCAGCCCCAGGCGGGTGTTGTCGGCAATCCAGTCTGTGAAGTAGTGCAGCCGCGAGACATAGCCGTCAAGCGTACCGCCCCGATAGCGCAGCTCCATCAGCGCATTCAGGTAGTCGCGCCAGCCGTACAGGTTTCGGTAGGCACAAAGGGTCAGGGCCGTCACCGTCTCGACAAGGGTGGTGCAGTCCAGCTGCCGCGTGTTGACAACCAGCCGCTCCGTGTCGCCCACCTCAAGGGTGTGTGCCACGTAAGGCCGGTCCAGGAACTGCCGCGCAAAGTGCAGTGGAAAGTTGGTGGTGCGCGGCAGCACGGCCGCCTGCTCCAGCAGCTTGCATATCAGCAGACTGTCGTCTGGCTCGTAGGTCACGCTCGTCTCAGAACGAGCCGATGGCACGAACAAGAGAACGGATAGTAACGTGATAACCAGTCTGTTCATTGCTTATTCTTATATTTTTTCTTTAACTTAAAGTTGTAGCCCACGTAGGCGTTCATAGAGCCAAACACGTTGTTGGCCGTGAAGCGCGAGGTGTGGTAGTTGTTGGTGCGCAGAATGACACTCCAGCCCGCATACCAGCGCATGTTGTTGTAAATCATGCCGAAGCGGCCGATGCCGTCAACGTTCACCTTCCTGAAGTCGAAGCCGCCAGTCTCGTCGGCGGTCTTTCCGTAGGTGGTCTTGTAGGCCAGGGCGGCCTGGGCGCTGGCGCAGAACAGCCAGTTCTTCGCAAATACCCAGTTGTAGGCATAGCCCACCGAGAGGCTGTAGTCCGTGTAGGCTATCTTGTCGAACATCATCGCGCTGTCCAGCTTGACATCCGGGGCGTGGCTCATGGCATCCTCAACGGTCAGCTTGAGCTTCTCGAAGTCCATGTCGAGCGTGTTTCTCGTATATCCGGCCCCGGCCATCCACGAGCCGCAGCTGACCTTCTGGCAGGTACTCTGGCTGAAGGCCGCGGGATAGGAGAAATGGCCGTGGTTGAATATGTAGTAGGCGTTCAGCCCCGTTATGCCCACGGTGATGCCGTCGAAGGGCAGCTCGGTTATCTTCTGCTCGTCAAGCCCCTCGCCGAAGCGCACCTCGCGCAGCTTGTAGTCCTCGCCGGTGCGGCGGTAGAACAGGTCGACACCCACCTGAGAGGAGTAGATGCTGAAGTCCAGCTCGCGCTTGGAGCCGTTGCCGAACAGGCTCAGATGGCTCAGGTCGAAGGTATAGCCCAGAAAAAACCATCGCCAACCGAAGTAGGGGCCGTATTTCATCTGGTCGTCTGGTGCCAGCAGGATAGACTGGGTGTCGCTTGAGAGCAGGAAGCTCTCGAAGGTGCGGGTCGCCTGCATCATCACGGTAAACTCGTAGCGCTGCGGCTCGATGTAGTCATGGTCCAGGCGGTCGAAGCCCCGTATGGTCTGCTTGACCGTCTCCCTGATGGGTCTCGGCTTGCGCGCGCTGTCGACAGGCAGCGAGAGGTGGTCGGCAGCCAGCAAAGCCTCTGCCTCGCAGTAAGTCAACAGTATCACTATGGCCAAGACCCTCAGCATATCTCCCTGTGTTTCAGATTTTACCCAGCACGCGGTCCATGACCCAGTTCACCGGGGTGGCCGACACGCTGGTACACTCGCAGACAGCCTTCCCCTGCAGGTGTTCTATCACGCTCTTGATAATCGGGTACTGCACGTATGAGGGGTTGGGCACCTCGATTCGCTTCACGCCCTCGCTGGTTGTCAGCTCTATGGGCTGATAGTCGAACACCGAAAACAGCACTTTGCCCCGGCTGCCTATGACTTCTATGCAGTCCTCGCGCGCCGATTCGTGCGCCACAAAGCACCACGAGCCGGAGCCGGCCAGCCCGTTCTCGAAACGGAAGCATGCGGCCACCGAGTCCTCGGCACGATAGAGCCCGCCGCGGTTGACACTGATGCCGTGCGCATCGAGTATCACGCCGAAAATGTGCTGGAGCAGGTCCAGCTGGTGCGGGGCAAGGTCGTAGAAATAGCCGCCGCCCGCTATCTCTGGCTGCAGCCGCCAGGGCAGCTGCTCAGGGTGGTCGTAGTCCAGCTCGCGCGGCGGCACGGCAAAGCGCACCTGCACACTGAGGATTTTGCCCAGCAGACCGTCGTCGATTATCTGCCTGACTTGCTGGAAATAAGGCAGATAGCGGCGATAGTAGGCCACGAAGCACGGCACGCCCAGCTGCTCGGATATGCGGTTGATGCGCGCGCACTCCTCGTACGAGGCCGCCAGGGGCTTTTCCACGTAGACCGGCTTGCCGGCCTTCATGGCCATGATGGCATAGGTGGCGTGGCTCGATGGCGGAGTGGCCACGTAGACCGCGTTGACATCAGGGTCGTCTATCAGCTGCTGCGCATTGGTGTACCAGCGCTGCACCCCGTGCCTGACAGCGTAGGTGCGCGCCCGCTGCTCGGTGCGGCTCATCACCGCAACCACGCTTGAGCCTTCCACGTCGGCGAAGGCCGGGCCGCTTTTCTTCTCGGCGACTTCGCCGCAGCCGATAAATCCCCACTTTATTAACTTCATAAATTGTTTTAAATTTCTTTGAAAACGATGCAAAGTTACAAAAAAAGTCGTTATCTTTGCACAATTGAACAAAATAATAACAAGTTTTATGGAAACTCCATCAGAAGAACCTGTACTGAAAAGTCGGAGTGCGCGCCACTGCATTTCGACTGGCTATCGCCTGTACATAGGCCATTTCCGCCGCATTTTCCGCGCCACGTGGCCGGCGGCTTTGGTGGCATCGCTGCTCAGCGGCCTGATTGGCACGTGGCATGCCAACCTGCAAATGCAGTCGCAGCCCGGCCTGACTACTGCCATGGCTGTGGTCGCACTGCTGACCGTGCTGGTGTCTGTTACGTTCTACGCCCAAGCCATGACACTGCTCTGCCACCACCGCGAGCAGGGCGTTGTGCCACGGGTGGCGCGAATGTTCACCATCGATGGCGCAGTCTTGCGCCGCACGTTCATTTGTGCGCTGACTTGCGGCATCATTTGGCTGGTGATTATCAGCCTGGCGACCTCGGTCTCGGTTTACGCCATGATAAACCAGTCGAAAGTGTGGCTCGCGGCGGCTGTCCTGTTGCCTTTGGCGCTGCTGTTGCTGCTGTTGCCCCTATCCTACCCCGCTGTCCGCTATCTGACCACGCGGCAGACCAAGCTGTTTGCGCTCGTCAAGACAGATTTTGGAAAGGGATTCAGCCATTACGGCCTGCTATTCTGCGTTTGGCTGATAACAACCATCTTCTCGGCCATGGCCATTGCCGTGGCCTGCCTGCCTGCCATCATTCTCATGGTGGCAAACGCCACAGCCGTGGCGGGCAACCTTGCGGGCGACCCGATAGGCATGCCGGCGCACATGCCCAACCTGGTAGGCTGTGTCTTTACGCTGGCCAGCTTCTTCCAGCACTACATCATGCTGTCGGCATTCTTCCCATTCTATTACACCAGCGGCTCCATAGAGGCTCAAGAACAAGAACGCAATGAAAAAAAGAATTCTATTTATTGACCGTGATGGTACACTCATCCGCGAGCCTGCCGATGAACAGATTGACTCGTTCAGCAAGCTATGCTTCACTGAGGGAGTGTTCCGCAACCTGACGTTCATCCGCCAGCACACGGACTATCGCTTTGTCATGGTCAGCAACCAAGACGGTCTGGGAACGGATTCGTTCCCGGAAGATACCTTCTGGCCTGTTCACAACTTCATCCTGCAAACGTTCAGGAGCGAAGGCGTTGAATTTGATGAACAGCTGATAGACCGCCACTTCCCGGAAGACAATGCCCCCACGAGGAAACCCGGCACGGGAATGGTGGAGAAGTACATGGCCGACAGCGATTACGACCTGGAGAACAGCTACGTCATCGGCGACCGTGAGACTGATGCCGAGTTTGCCCGCAACATTGGCTGCCGCTCGCTGATACTGGGCCGCAACGGCATGACATGGGATAAGATAGCCGAAATCCTGTTTGCCGGCGAGCGCACCGCCGAGGTGCGCCGCACCACCCGCGAAACGGATATCTGCGTGAAAATCTGCTTAGACGGCTCCGGCCAGTGCAACATCCACACCGGGCTGGGCTTCTTTGACCACATGCTTGAGCAGATAGGCAAGCACGGCATGATAGACCTTACCATAGAGTGTAACGGTGACTTGGCCGTTGACGAACATCACACCATCGAAGACACCGCACTGGCCCTGGGCGAGTGTCTGCTCAAGGCGCTGGGCGACAAGCGCGGCATTGAGCGCTACGGCTACTCGCTGCCCATGGATGACTGTCTGGCGCAGGTCTGCCTCGACTTCGGGGGGCGCCCATGGCTGGTCTGGAATGCAGAGTTCCACCGCGAGCATGTCGGCGATATGCCAACGGAGATGTTCCTGCACTTCTTCAAGAGCCTCAGCGATGCCGCCCGCATGAATCTGAACATCCGCGCCGAGGGGCAGAACGAACACCACAAGATAGAGGGCATCTTCAAGGCGCTGGCAAGGGCTCTGAAAATGGCTGTGCGCCGCGATATATACCACTACGAACTGCCCTCAACCAAAGGAACACTTTAACAGAAACGAAACAGTTATGCAGCGGAAAGTTCTACTCATCTACACTGGCGGTACTATCGGCATGAATCGCAACCCGCACACCGGGCTGCTTGAGCCGTTTGACTTTGAGCATCTGCTGATTCGGGTGCCTGAGTTAGAGCAGTTCGACACAAAGATAGATACCTATCAGTTCCAGCCGCCTATTGACTCAAGCAATATGTCGCCTGCGCGGTGGACTGACCTCTCACACTGCATAGCAGACCACTATGCCGACTATGATGGCTTTGTCGTCCTGCACGGTACAGACACCATGGCATACACGGCATCGGCGCTGAGCTACATGCTGGAAAACCTGACAAAGCCGGTCATCATCACGGGCAGCCAGCTGCCCATTGGCCAGCTGCGCACAGACGGCAAGGAAAATCTGATTACGAGCATAGAGATTGCGGCAAGTTGCAATGAACAGGGGCACGCGCTGGTGCCAGAGGTGGGCATATACTTCAACTCACGCCTGCTGCGCGGCAACCGCACCACCAAGCAGAGCGCCGAGGAGTTCAATGCCTTCGAGTCGTTCAACTATCCCCATCTGGTCGATGCGGGGGTCAACATCACCTACCACCGTGAGCGCATGCTGAAGCCCGACTTCAGCCGCCCCATGACCCCTCACTTCCGGCTCGACAACAATGTCATCATCTTCTCGCTCTTTCCCGGCATACGCGAAGACCTGATTCGGCATATCATCCACACGCCCAACCTGAAAGCCATTGTCATGCGCACCTTCGGCAGCGGCAACGCCCCGCAAAGCCCGTGGCTGCTCAATGCCCTGAAGGAAGGCACGCGCAACGGCAAGGTGATTGTGAACATCAGCCAGTGCATGCAGGGAGCCGTGGAGATGGGCCGTTACGACAGTGGCTACCATCTGCAAGAGGCGGGCGTTGTCAGCGGGCATGACTCAACGGTGGAGAGTGCCGTCACCAAACTGATGTTTCTGCAAAGCCACTACCCTGACAGCCCCGATACCGTGCGGCAACTCATGACACAGAGCCTGCGCGGCGAAATCACCGTCGCACAAGACACATACGTTGCACAAGACACATAGACCGGGGGAGCAAAAGGCAGAACAAGCGCCGCCCGTACCTCCCCCCACAGAACAAATAAACACAGAAAATCATTAACCCGTGTCTGATAAACGCTTGTTCAGACCGCAAACTCCCAAAGTTGGGAACTAAAAAAACAATTATGAAATCACTAAAAGGAACAAAAACCGAGAAGAATCTGCAAGAGGCATTTGCAGGTGAGTCAATGGCCCGCAACAAGTACACGTACTGGGCTTCAAAGGCCAAGAAAGATGGCTATGTACAGATTGCCGCTATCTTTGAAGAGACAGCTGCCAACGAGAAGGAGCATGCCAAGATGTGGTTTAAGCTGCTGGAAGGCGGCGCCATCAAGGGCACTGAGGAAAACCTCGAGGCTGCTGCCGGCGGCGAGAACTTCGAGTGGACTGACATGTATGCACGCATGGCTCGTGAGGCCCGCGAAGAAGGCTTCGTAGAGATTGCCGAGAAGTTCGAAGCCGTTGCCGCCATCGAGAAAGTCCACGAAGAGCGCTATCGCAAGCTGCTCGACAACGTGCGCAAGGAATGTGTATTCTCTAAAGACGGTGATGTCATCTGGCAATGCACCAACTGCGGCCACATCGTCGTTGGCAAGAAAGCACCCGAGGAGTGTCCTGTCTGCAACCACCCACAGGCATACTTCCAGATTAAGCCTGAGAACTACTAAGCAGTTATTTACCACTATTACCACTCTTTGCCGTTACCATGAATAGCGGCGAAAGGTGGTAATAGTGGTAATTATTAGGTCTAAGTGCAACTTTATAGGGGCAAATTGTACATGCCCTTATCTTTTACCGCTTTGCTCCAAACAAATAATGGCCGAGGAAAGGGCTCAAGCGGATTAACTCACTCACAAGAAGAGACATGGCAACCACCATTACGGCAATGCCAACACCAATCACCAATCCTATAGGCTTATTATCATATACACCTAAAAACTGCCCTAACGATACAAGGTCTT
>JAFLSH010000123.1 GCA_022511055.1 Prevotella sp.
GACCCCGTGGTTATCACCATCTCGCACATGGGATATATCAAGCGCACCTCGCTCAGCGAGTTCCACGAGCAGGGTCGCGGCGGCGTAGGCGCAAAGGCTGCCCGGCACCGCGACAACGACTTCACGGAATACATCTATCCCGCCACGATGCACAACACGCTGCTCTTCTTCACCCAGAAAGGCCGCTGCTATTGGCAGAAGTGCTACGAGATTCCCGAAGGCGACAAGAGTTCGAAGGGCCGCGCCATACAGAACATGCTCAACATTGAGCCTGACGACCAGATTAATGCCGTATTGCGCATCAAGAACTTCAACGACCCGGACTTCCTGAGTTCACACTACGTTGTCTTTGCCACGAAGAACGGCATTGTCAAGAAGACCAGCCTCCAAGCCTACTCAAGACCGCGCACAAACGGCGTGATAGCCATCAACATAGAAGAGGGCGACCGCGTGGTGAGTGTCCGGCTGACCAATGGACACAACGAGCTGATACTTGCCAACCGCAACGGTCGTGCCGTGCGCTTCGACGAGAACGAGATACGCACCATGGGCCGTGTGGCAACAGGTGTTCGCGGCATGAGGCTCGACGGTGGCGACGACGAGGTGGTAGGTATGGTCTGCGTGAACGACCCGCAACAGGAGACGGTCATGGTCGTCTCAGAAAACGGCTACGGCAAGCGCACCAATGTGGTCGATGAGACTGGCTACGATGTCTATCGCAAGACGGCTCGCGGCACAAAGGGTGTCAAGACACTGGCCATCACCGAAAAGACCGGCCGGCTGGTAGCCATCAAGGTAGTGACCGATGAAAACGACCTTATGATTATCAACAAGTCGGGCATTCTCATCCGCCTGAAGGTGGCTGAAGTGCGCACGATGGGTCGTGCCACGCAGGGTGTCCGCCTGATAAACCTCACGAAGAAGAACGACACCATTGCCTCTGTCTGCAAAGTGATGTCGAGCCAGGAAGAGTACACCGAAGAAGAGGCCGAGGAAACAGAGCCGACAACGGACAATCTCCCGCTGGTAGACTTTGCCGGCGACAGCAGCGATGACGGTCAGGAGACCCAAGAGTAAGAATCACGAAAAAATATGTTTAACCAACAAATAAAAATGCTTATGAAAAAGGTAATGATGATGGCCATGATGGCAGCGGCAACCGCTACATCAGCCTTCGCACAAGCTGACGCCTTGAAAGAGGCCAAGAAGCTGTTTACAAAAGGAGAACTGGACCAGGCTATGACTACTATCAAGCCCGCCCTGAACGCAGGAACGGCAGCCGACAAGGCCGCCGCCTGGAATCTGGTGAGTGAAATCAACTACAAGAAATTCAGCGACAACCAGCAGAAGCAGATGGAAAACACGGTGAAGCAGATTACTGAGCCTTACGACACCGCAGCCATCAACACAGCTGTCTACGATGCGCTGGAGGCTGCCTTGAAGTGCGATGAATTTGACAACCAGCCCAACGAAAAGGGCAAAGTAAAGCCAAAGTTCCGCACCAGCGAGAATCAGAACAAGATGGTAGGTGTCCGCATGCAGCTCATCAACGCCGGTTTGTTCCAGTATAACCACAAGCAGTCGGCCGATGCCTTCAAGAGCTGGGCACTCTACATTAACAGTGCTGAGAATCCGTTCTTTACTGGTGTCGACATGACGAAGGACGAGTACAAGTCAGAGATTGCCTACTATGCCGGTCTCGTGGCTTATCAGCAGAAGGACTACGCCAATGCTGAGAAATATGCAAACATTGCAGCCCAAGACCCGAAGAAAGCCGGTGAGGCACAGGAAATCCTGCTCTTCTCTCAGAAAGAGAACTGCAAGACCAAGGAAGACTCACTGCGCTATCTGTCTACCGTCAAGGAGCTGCACAAGCAGAATCCCGGCGAGCAGCGCTACTTCAACCTGCTGATGGACTACTACACACAGCCTGGCCGCATGGAAGAGATGAAGGGCTTTGCCGAAGAGGAAATTGCACTCGACCCACAGAACAAGATGGCTTGGGCACTGAAGGGTGAGTACGAGATGAACAACCAGAAGTGGGATGATGCCGTGGAGTCTTACAAGAAGGCTCAGGAGATTGACCCCACCTTCGTACAGGTGGTGTTCAACGCCGGCGTTTGCCTGAACTCAAAGGCCATTGCCCTGAAAGACGAGCTGGCAGACAAGAAGACGGGCGGTCTGACTACTGCCAATGCCAATAAGGTGAAGGACATTCTGAGCGAGGCCAAGGTGTTCCTGGAGAAGTCGCGCGAACTGGACCCAGACCAGGAGAAGGTGAAGTGGGCTTATCCCCTCTATCAGATTTACTATGCTATCGGCGACAATGAGAAGTCTGCCGAAATGGAGAAAATACTGAATCAATAAAATCAAAAAGAAACTGACAGATGAAGAAATCGCAGACCTTAGCGATACTTCTTCTGCTTTCGACAATACCGTGCCTGATGCTGGCTCAGAAGAAAGAGCTTAGTCAGGCACGGACTATTCTGAAAAGCGGTAAGAACGTTGGGCAAGCCGAGCAGCTCATGGTGAATCTGCTGAAAGATTCAGCCAACCACAATGACAAGAACATCTACGCCGTCTGGTATCAGGCGGTGCAGAAGCAGTATGAGGCTGCCAACGAGCGACTGTACCTGAAACAACAGCAGGACACGGCCCAGTTCTTCGACTTGGTGCATCGGATGTTCAGCATCTGCGAGACACTGGACTCGCTGGACTCCCAGCCCGACAAGAAAGGCCGCACGAAACCCAGCTACCGCACCCGCCACGCCGAGGACCTGAACGGCTACCGCGGCAACCTGTTCTTTGGCGGCACTTACTATCTGCGCAAACAGCAATACCAGAAAGCCTTCGATTTCTTCCAGACCTATATCGACTGCGCCGAGCAACCGCTGTTCCAGACCTACCGCTACGACTCCACAGACACCCGACTGCCACAGGCCGCCTATTGGGCCATGACCTGCGGCTATAAGCTGCAAGACCCGCTACTCACACTGCGCCACCGAACACTGGCGTACCGCGACACACCCCATCTGGACTATGCCTTTCAGTACACGGCCGAAGCCTGGTCTTGGCTGAAAGACGACTCGCTCTATCACTCCACGTTAGTCAAGGGTTTCAACAACAACCCGCGCCTCAGCTATTTCCTAACCCGGCTTGTCGACTACTACAATGCCCGCGCCCAGTATGAGCAGGCACTGCAAGTCAGCGAACAGGCATTAAGAGCAGACAGCGTGAACGAGCTGGCTCTCTATGCCAAGTCGAATGCGCTGCTCAGCCTGAAGCGCTACGGCGAAAGTGTCAAGGTAAGCCTGCGGCTCAGCGAAGTAAACCCCACCCTACCAGAGCCTTACTACAATGCGGGCATGGCCTACCTGAATCTGGCATTGAAGTTAGACCCCAGAAAAGACAAGAAACAGCTGAAAGGGCTCTACCAGAAAGCCTGTACAAGCATGGAGAAATACCGCGAACTGGCACCTGCCCAGAAGCAGAAATGGGGGCCGGCACTCTATCGCATCTATCTCAACCTGAACATGGGAAAGCAGTTTGACGAGATAGACAAAATCTTAAAGAATTAAAAAAAAACGAGCATTGTCATATACGTTTGCAGATTTCTTCGTAATTTTGTAATTAGAATTATCGTAATCTAAAACAAATAAAAAGAGAAGAAACTATGGCAGACAATGCACAACTGATTGCTCAGTGCGAGGCACGGGCAAAAGAATGGCTCTCTCCGGCCTTTGACGAGGAGACACGCAAGGAAGTCCAGGCAATGCTTGACGCAGAAGACAAGACTGCGCTCATCGATGCTTTCTACCAGAACTTAGAGTTTGGCACGGGCGGCCTGCGCGGTATTATGGGTGCCGGTACTAACCGCATGAACAAGTACATTGTTGGCATGGCCACACAGGGCTTTGCCAACTATATCCTGAAAGCGTTCCCCGGCCGCAAGGACCTCAGCGTTGTTGTCGGCCACGACTGTCGCAACAACGGCCGCATGTTCGCAGAGACGGTGGCCGACATTTTCTCGGCCAACGGCATCAAGGTCTATCTCTTCGAGAGCCTGCGCCCCACGCCGGAAATCTCGTTTGCCATCCGCCAGCTGGGCTCGCAGGCCGGTGTCAACGTGACTGCCAGCCACAACCCGAAGGAGTATAACGGCTACAAGGCATACTGGGAAGACGGCGCGCAGGTACTCAGCCCGCACGACACAGGTATCATTGACGAGGTGAACAAGGTGACCATCAACGACGTGAAGTTTGAGGGCAACAAAGAGCTTATTGAGATTATCGGCGGCGAAATGGACTGGGACTACCTGCAGGCCGTAAAGGAAGCCATGGTTGACCAGGATGTCATTCTGCGCCACAAAGACCTCAACATTGTCTACTCGCCCATGCACGGCACAGGGCGTGTCATTGTGCCCGAGGCACTGCGCTCATGGGGTTTCCAGAACATCCATGTTGTACCTGAGCAGATGGTTATCGACGGTAATTTCCCCACAGTCATCAGCCCCAACCCGGAGAATGCCGAGGCCATGACACTGGGCATGAAGTTAGGCACACGCCTGAACGCCGACCTTGTGATAGCCTCTGACCCGGATGCCGACCGCCTGGCCATAGTCTGCCGTAACGCCAAGGGCGAGTGGGAAATCCTGAACGGCAACCAGACCTGCATGATGTTCTGCTGGTATATCATTGCCAACAAGAAGAAACTGGGGCAGCTGAAGGGCAACGAATTCCTGGTAAAGACCATTGTTACCACCGAGGTGATTGCCGAGATTGCCAAGAAGAACGGTGTTGAGCTGCGCGACTGCTACACGGGCTTCAAGTGGATTGCCAACGAGATTCGCATCTCTGAAGGCAAGCAGAAGTTCATTGGCGGCGGCGAGGAATCATTCGGTTTCCTGCCCTTCGACAAAGTGCGCGACAAGGATTCACCCGCCAGCATCTGCCTCATTTGCGAGATTGCAGCCTGGGCTAAGGACAACGGCATGACCCTGTACGACCTGCTCATGAATATCTATGCAGAGTATGGATTCTCGAAGGAAGTAACCATCAACGTGGTGAAACCCGGCAAGAGCGGTGCCGACGAGATTAAGCAGATGATGGCAGACTTCCGCCAGAATCCGCCGCAAGAGCTGGGTGGCTCGAAGGTTTGCCTGTGGAAAGACTACCAGACACTGGAGGCCAAGAAGGCAGACGGCTCGGTAGAGAAAATCAGCATGCCTACCACGAGCAACGTGCTGCAATGGTTCTGCGAAGACGGCACGAAAATCAGCGTGCGCCCATCTGGCACTGAGCCAAAGATTAAGTTCTACACAGAAATCAAGGACTCTACCTTCAAATGCGCCGGCTGCTACGAGCGTTGCAGCAAGGCTGCCGAGGAGAGAATTGAGGCTATCAAGAAGAGCCTGAAACTGTAAGACGGGAGCATATCAATAAACCACAAGAGAGGGGAACTTTCCTGAAAGTTCCCCTCTCTTGTGGTATTGGCATGAAGAGTCAGGCTTATCTGGCCTGAACGTACTTGTGCAACGTGGCACGCACCGCCCCCTGACCGGCATAGAGTTCCTTGACCATGCCCTCAATCTGCTCGCCAAGCCCGGCTTCATAGAGGTCGAGCCCAAAAATGTCTTTACGACTGTAAAGCTGCTTCAGCGGGCTCCAGTCTTGTTCGGGCTTACCTATCTCCAGTGGTGCCACGATAGCCTGCAGCTCTGCCAGCATGGGGTCGGGTGACGGCTCAAAGGGCGTACCATCATCTTTGATGCCCTTCAAGTAACGCGCATAGCCCGCTAATGTCAGCGGAATAAGCACGAGGTTTGACATATCCAGTCCGCGGACCAGATATTTCTTGATGGTTTCGCCGAAGCGGATGGGAAGTTTCTGGCTGGTATCCATAGCTATGCGCTGCGGGGCATCAGGCATGAACGGATTGGGCAGCCGGCGGTTAATCACAGCCCCGATAAACTCGTAGGGATTCAGCACGCCCGGGTCAGTCACCACGGGCATAGCCTCCATGTAGCCAATCTTCTGAATAAAGGGGCGCAGGTCTTCATCGGCCATCTCTGCCGAAATGAGCGTATAGCCCAACATGCAGCCATAGATGCTCATGGCGGTGTGCAGCGGATTCAGACAAGTGGTCACTTTCATGGTTTCCACCTTGTCCACCGTTTCACGGGTGGTATAGAGTGCGCCGCCAAGGTCGAGCGGTGGCCGACCGTTGGTGTAGCGGTCTTCAATGACCAGATACTGCACTTCCTCTGCGTTGACAAAGGGGGCGGTAAAGGTGTGCTTCTCGGTCTCGATGTAGTTGCAATCCTCAAAGCCATCCTCTGCCAGCAGCTCCTTCACCTTTTCATGGGGGCGCGGCGTAATCTTGTCAATCATCGACCAGGGGAAGGTCACTTTCGACTCATCTTTCAGGTAGTCAAGGAATCCTTGTGGCACCAGCCCGTCTTTCACCCAGCGTTCAGCGTAGGCCATCACGCCGGCTTTCACCTTGTCGCCGTTGTGCGAGCAATTATCCATCGACTGTACCGTCAGCGGCAGCCGGCCAGCCTGCCAGCGCTCGTAGAGCAGCACACAGACCTTACCCATGGCGAAGACGGGCGCTAACCCGCGAGCCAAATCGGCATCGTTGAAGGTATAGCCTTTCTCTGTGATGGTGAACGAAATCATTTGCAGCGACGGATTACGGAATATCTCCACCAGCCGCTGCCAATCCTGGAACTGCGGGTCGGCTTTCAGCGCCTCAGTAACACTGGCAATGACCGTCTTCTCAATAGTGCCCGACGACTGGAGACTGACAAGCAGCGAAAGATTGCCGTAGGGGGTGTAGGCTTTGTCAATAACCTCAAAGTCAAAGGTCTCGGCAACGATGACGCCGCGGTCATACTCGCCCTTGTTCAGAGCATCATTCAGCACGGCAGCCGGAAAAGCCCTGAAAATGTTTCCACCGCCAAAGTGTACCCATGTCGGCTCCTTCGCCGTTTTCTCGCGCAGCGCCTTAATGTCGAACTTTGGCAGAACATAGCCTTTGGCTTCCCACTCTGCGGCATTAAACTGGCCGCTCAGTATGTCATTGAGTTTCATTTAATCTGATTTTTTTTATTCGATGGTTTGTTTTTGCAAAGATAGAAATTATTTCTGTAACCACCAAACTTTTCCCATGTTTTCTGATTGCCTGCGGCTTGAGGAAAAGTGGCTCAGCCCGAAAAGCCTGTTGCGGCATCCAACGTGCGCACGCGCATATAGTAGTGAAACGTGTTTTTTACCCCACACCCCCAACACCCACGACACCCAAGCAGGGTGTTGAGGGTGTTGGGGGTGCAGGGCGTTTGGGATGATAAGCTACTATATAGGCAGAAAAGGCTTTTTCTTTACTATATGTAACATCAGCCACCCTGAGTTTGGGAAAAACCAGAGCCTTTCCAGGTATTTGGCCGAAAAGTGGCGAGTATTGGAAAATACTCCGTGAGTTTTGCGGCTAAAGTGGCGCTTTAGGAAAATTACTCCGTGAGTTTTTTCGCTAAAGTGCCGCTTTTTTTCAGGAAAATCCCAAGTTTACTGAACGTAAACTTGGGATTTGACATTTCAATATGACTGAAATGGAGAGTTGTCCGACTTTACTTTGTATAGAGAGCCACGATAGTCTCGTACTTCTCCTGCTTGCCGGATGTCTGCTTCGGCTCTTCGACCTTCTTGCCGTACTCGTAGACCTGCTCGAGCGTGAGCTTGCCGTCCTCGAAGTCCTTGCCAAGACCGCTGTCGAATGAGGCGTAACGAGCCTTCTTCATTGCGGGCAGCTCACTCTCTGAGAGAATAGCGGCAGCATTCTCCAATGCGCGGGCCATAGCATCCATGCCACTGATGTGGGCGATGAAGAGGTCCTCAAGGTCGGTAGAGTTACGGCGAATCTTTGCATCGAAGTTAGTACCGCCGTTGCCCAGACCACCGTTGCGGATGATTTCCATCATGGCCTGTGTCAGCTCGTAGTTGTCGATGGGGAACTGGTCGGTATCCCAGCCATTCTGAGCGTCACCACGGTTAGCATCGATAGAGCCCAGCATGCCGGCATCAACAGCGCAAGCCAGCTCATGCTCGAAGGTGTGGCCTGCCAATGTGGCATGGTTGACCTCGATGTTCACCTTGAAGTCCTTGTCCAAGTTATGAGCGCGCAGGAAACCGATAACGGTCTCTGTGTCAACATCATACTGGTGCTTTGAAGGCTCCATGGGCTTCGGCTCGATGAGGAACGTGCCCTTGAATCCCTTAGAGCGGGCGTAGTCGCGAGCCAGACCCAGCATCATGGCCATGTGTTCCTTCTCGCGCTTCTGGTCTGTGTTCAGCAGGCTCATATAACCCTCACGGCCACCCCAGAACACATAGTTCTGACCACCGAGCTTGATGGTGGCATCAATGGCATTCTTAATCTGAACAATAGCACGAGCTACAACGTCGAAGTCGGGGTTTGTGCTGGCACCATTGGCGTAGCGCTTGTTGCCAAACACGTTTGCGGTACCCCAAAGCAGCTTGATGTTGGGATACTGCTTCATCTTCTCCAAAGCGTAGTCTGTGATAGCCTTCATCCGAGCCTCGTACTCTGCAATGGTAGCACCCTCGTCAACGAGGTCTACATCGTGGAAGCAGAAATACTCAATGCCCAGCTTGTCCATCAGCTCAAAGCCAGCATCCATCTTGTCCTTGGCACGCTGCACGGCATCCTCGGCCTGGTCCCACTCGTAGCTGCGGGTCTGACCACCGAACTGGTCGCCGCTGGCACCGCCCAGTGTGTGCCACCA
>JAFLSH010000124.1 GCA_022511055.1 Prevotella sp.
GACCAAATGTTTGTCAGATGGAAAAACTCATAGATGCGCACAGCCATTTGTGGCTGAGGCAAGACACGACTTGGAATGGCAAGCCCATTCGCTCTTTGGGCAACGGGCGCTCCATCTTCCTCGGCGAAGAGGTGCAGATGCTGCCGCCCTTCATGACAGACAGTCGCAACACGGCGGAAGTGTTTCTCGCCAACATGGACTATGCGCAGGTCTCGGCGGCCGTGGTCGTGCAGGAGTTCATTGATGGCATACAGAATGACTATTTAGAAGAAGTACAGCGCAAGCATCCCGACCGTTTTGTGGTTTGTGGCATGTGCGATTTCGCAGCGCCTGACCTGGCAGGCCAGGTGCGCCGGCTGGCCGACAGGGGATTTCGCGGCATGGCCGTTCCCGCCCACCGTCTGTCAGCACCGTTGAACAGCCCGGAGATGGTACAGATGTTCCGGCAGATGGAAGAGCTGGGGCTGTTTCTCTCCATCACGCTTGCTGATGGCAGCGAGCAGGTGGCGCAGATGAGGGAAATCATCGCCGAGTGCCCCCGGCTGCGCATAGCCCTCGGCCATCTCTGCATGGCCAACCCGCCGCTCACGCCCCCATGGGAGAATCCCGATTGGCGCGAGCAGGTCTGTCTGGCCCGCCATCCTAATGTCTTCATTGAAACGGGGGGTGTTACGTGGCTCTACAACTCTGAGTTCTATCCCTTCCCGTCGGCCGTGCGCGCCATCAAGGAAGCAGCCGGCCTCGTGGGCATGGAACGCCTGATGTGGGGCAGTGACTACCCGCGCACCATCACGGCCATCACCTACCGCATGTCCTATGACTTCATTGTCAAAAGCCGTGAACTCACCGACCAGGAGAAAAGGCTCTTCCTTGGCGAGAACGCCCGGGAATTCTACGGATTCCAGAAATTAATAGATTTACCCTATATAAAAAACATGTCTGAATAATAATGAAAGCAATACAAATTACCGCCCCCCGGCAGATGGCCGTGGTGAACATCCCGGAACAGGAGATGAAATCTGATGAAGTGCTGCTGCGATTGAACTATGTAGGATTCTGCGGCTCAGACCTCAGCACCTATCTTGGCAAAAACCCGATGGTGCAGATGCCCGTGATACCCGGCCATGAGGTAGGCGCAGTCATAGAGCGCGTCGGCGCTAACGTGCCGGAAGGGCTGAAGCCCGGCATGGTGGTCACCGTCAACCCCTATACCAACTGCGGCAAGTGTGCCTCCTGTCGTAACTCCCGCGTCAATGCCTGCCAGCACAACGAAACGCTGGGAGTGCAGCGCAACGGAGCCATGCGCGAACTGATAGCGCTGCCCTGGGAGAAAGTCATCCCGGCAGGGCTGCTCACCCCGCGCACATGCGCACTGATTGAGCCTATGAGTGTCGGTTTCCACGCCGTCAGTCGCGCACAGGTGACCGATATTGATGTCGTACTGGTCATTGGCTGCGGCATGGTGGGCATGGGTGCGGTGGTGCGCGCCGCCCAGCGCGGAGCTACTGTCGTGGCGGCAGACATCGACAATGGCAAGCTGGCGTTGGCCCGGCGCATGGGAGCCAGCTATACCATCAACACGCAGACGGAAGATGTGCATGCCCGCCTGCTGGAAATGACTTCCGGCTTCGGCCCAGATGTGGTCATCGAAGCGGTCGGCAGCAGCCAGACCTACCAAATGGCAGTCGATGAAGTGGCTTTCACAGGGCGTGTCATCTGCATCGGCTATGCCAAGGCTGAAGTGTCGTTCCAGACCAAGTACTTCGTGCAGAAGGAACTCGACATCCGTGGGTCGCGCAACGCCCAGCCCTCTGACTTCCGCGCCGTCATCCACTACCTGGAGCGGGGCACGTGTCCTGTCGATGAACTCATCAGTGCCGTGGTCAAGCCCGAAGAGGCAGAGGCTGCCATGCAGCGGTGGGCAGACACCCCGGGTAAGGTCTTCCGCATTCTGGTTGATTTCACATAAACGCAGACAAAGACTTATTATCAAGCAACACAACCTATCAACTATTTTGGAACGTTAAATCAAGACTTAAAGACGTATGCCTAAACAACAATCATTAATCACCAAGGATGGAGTGAGCTACCTTATTCCGTTCATCCTCGTAACGTTCTGCTTTGCCCTCTGGGGCTTTGCCAATGACATCACCAACCCGATGGTGAAAGCATTCTCAAAGATTTTCCGCATGAGTGTCACCGATGGCACGCTGGTGCAGGTGGCCTTCTACGGCGGCTACTTCTGCATGGCGTTTCCCGCAGCCATCTTCATCCGCAAGTACTCCTACAAGGCGGGTGTGCTGATGGGGCTCGGGCTTTATGCCATTGGCGCGCTGCTGTTCTTCCCGGCCAAGGCTGTTGGCATATACGGCTGCTTTTTGCTGGCCTATTTCATCATGACCTGCGGGCTGTCCTTCCTGGAAACCAGCTGTAACCCCTACATCTTGACAATGGGGCCAGATGAGACCGCCACCCGCCGGCTGAACATGGCACAGTGCTTTAACCCCTGCGGGAGCATCATCGGCATGTTCATTGCCATGAACTTCATTCAGGCCCGCCTCAACCCCATGAGCAGTGAGGAGCGCGCCTTGCTGAGCGACAGCGAGTTTGAAGTGCTGAAGAACGCAGACCTGAGTGTTCTCATCTCTCCCTATCTGGTCATCGGCATGGTCATTGCCGTCATGTTCGTTATCATCTGCGTGGTCAAGATGCCGAAGAATGGTGACCAGAGCCACGACATCCATTTCCTGCCAACGCTCAAGCGCATCTTCGCGCTCAAGCGTTACCGCGAGGGTGTCATCGCGCAGTTCTTCTATGTCGGGGCGCAAATCATGTGCTGGACTTTCATCATCCAGTACGGCACGCGGATATTCATGGCTGAGGGCATGGATGAGCAAAGTGCCGAGGTGCTGTCGCAGAATTTCAATATCTACGCCATGCTCTTCTTCATCTGCTCGCGCTTCATCGCCACTTATCTGATGAAATGGATAAAGCCCGCCCGCCTGCTGACCATCTTCGCTGTTTTGGGCATGGTCTTCACGGCCGGTGTCATCCTGTTGCAAAACCGCATGGGGCTCTATTGCCTGGTGTGTGTCAGCGGCTGCATGTCGCTGATGTTCCCCACCATCTATGGCATCGCCCTCGATGGCTTAGGCGATGATGCAAAGTTCGGAGCCGCAGGCTTGATTATGGCGATATTGGGCGGGTCGGTGCTGCCACCCTTGCAGGCGATGATTATCGACCAAGGCACGGTTTTCGGAACGTTCCCCGCCACGAATGCCTCATTCGTGCTGCCTTTAGTCTGCTTTCTCGTTGTAGGCATCTACGGCTACAGAATTATTCTGGAACGGCAATAAGCGGAAAACTCCCTGACTATTCCGTGATAGTCGGGGAGTTTCGGAGCAGAATGCCACACCCAACTCTTTCATATACAAAAAAACGAAGCGGCGAGCCATGTCGGCTCACCGCTTTGTTTCTGTCTTTCGAGTGCAACCCAACAGGCTCGCCGCTTAGAGCGAGTCGCCGAAGTCGGCACGGAATTTCTTGACCAGTTTCTCCTGCCAGTCGCCAATGGGGCGCAGTCTTCCGAAGAAGAAGCGGAGTACCTCCGGCTCATCGTAGAAGTCAAGGCCGCCAACCAGTTCGCGATTGTCGTAGAGCCACTTCACGCGGTCGATGCAATACTTAATCTGTGAAAGCGTGAACACGCGGCGGGGTACGGCGAGGCGTAGCAGCTCCAGCTCGGCATAGCGTTCAGAGCCGTCAGGATTGCGCTGCTCAGACAACGTACCACGCTCCATGCCTCTGATACCGCCAGCAATGTAGAGGGCTGCACCTAACGCGCCTGCGGGGTACTGGCCGTGTGGAATGTGAGGCAAAATCTCGCCGGCGTTCAAGTGCGCACCGAGGCCGCCGGCAGGCTTGATGACAGGCACGCCTGCCTTGTCAAGCTCGTTGACGAGATATTCTATGAAGATAGGCCCTTGGTTGATGTATTCCATGTCGAGGCTCTCAAGCAAGCCAACGGCAAACGACTCCATTGAGCGCACCTCCATACCGCCATAGGTAAGGAATCCCTCGTAGAGCGGTACGAGCCCCTTCATCTTCAGGTAAAGCTCCTCGTTGTTCGTGACAATAGCGCCGCCACGGCTGAAGCCGAGCTTGCGGGCGCTCCAATACACGATATCGCAGGCATCGCCCAGCTGGCGGTATATCTCCCGTGCATCCACATCCTTGTATTTCGGGTCGCGGGTCTTGATGAAATACACATTATCTTGCAGCAGCGAAGCATCAAGCACGGAGACAATGCCGTACTCCTTGCATATCTTGGCTACTTCGAGCATGTTCTCCATCGAGATGGGCTGGCCGCCGATAAGGTTGGTGCCTGCCTCAATGCGCACAAAGGCCACCTTGTCCTTGCCGTAGGTCTCTATCTCCTCACGCAGCCGCTTCAGGTCGAAGTTGCCCTTGAACGGCTCGTCGTTCTGCGGCTCCAGACCCTTTTCCGTCACCAGTTCAATGACCTCACCGCCCAGCCGGGTGATGTGTGCCTTCGTGGTGGTGAAGTGGAAGTTCATCATTGTCACCATGCCGGGCTTCACCAGCGCCTCTGCCAAGATGTTCTCAGCGGCGCGACCCTGGTGTGCCGGGAGGAAGTACTTAGTGCCAAACACCTCGTCGATGGCTTTCATCAGGCGGTTGCACGATTCTGAGCCTGCATACGAGTCGTCGGCTATCAGCTGACTGGCCACCTGCTGGTCGCTCATGGCGTTTACGCCCGAGTCGGTCAGCATGTCCAGATAGACATCCTTGTTCTGAAGCAGGAAGGTGTTATTGCCTGCCTCTTCCATTCTCTTCTGCCGTTCCTCAACGGGCAGCAGATAGAGCTTTTGTACCACGCGCACCTTGTGCATTTCCAAAGGAACTTGTTCCTTGCTGTTGTAGAATTTAATTGTTGCCATTTTTTTGTTTTATTGTTGTTATGCCATGTTTCAGTTTTTCAGTTGCAAAGATAAACAATATTACGCAAATACGCAAAAAGTCGTGCCATTTTTTCACTTTTTTATGCTAAACTATAACAATTTGATAGTCGCCGCTTGCTGTCTTCGGCGAAGACAGCCGCCCGCCGTGCAGCAGCAACACAGACTGACAGGCTGATGTGGCGTTCCAATCATCAGCCTGTCAGTCTGTGTTGTTTGCGGAAACGAAAGCGCGCTAACTGCGGCTTATCTGAAGACCGCCCTTCGACAGCGCCATATCCACAAACCGGGCATTAGGATTGCGGTGCTTTTCGTTGAGTATGGTCTTGATGCGGATAGCCGCCTCAGGGTCTTTGGCTACAATGTAGAGATAGCCCCCGCCGCCGGCACCAGGCAGCTTATAGCCCAGGCTGTAGTCGTCAATCAGACTGGTCAGCGCCGCAACCTCAGCGGGATTAGTGCCGCTGTCAAGCTGCTGATTCTGCTGCCACGTGCGGCGCACAAGCTGCCCCATCCTGTGGAAATCCTGCTGCTGAATGGCATCGTACATCTGCCATGCGTGTTCCTTCATCTCACGCAGCAACGCCAACTGGTCGCGCTCGTTGAGGAACATGCGGCGTACAATCTCTGCCAGTATCTGCTTTGCCGTGCGGGTGATGCCTGTGTAATACAGCAGGTGGCACTGGGCATACTCAGGCTGCGTGTAGAGGGCATCGGGCAACCAGCGCACCAGCGGATTCTGTCCGAAGTCGCGCCCCGTCTCCAACAGCTTAACGCCGCCAAGCACACCCCCGAACTGGTCTTGCCAGCCGCCGCCCGTGGTGAGCAGCTGTTCGAGAATGAGTGTGCGGTGGCCTATCTCGTTCTTGTCCCATCCCAGCCTGCAGAAATCGTTCAAGGCTCCAAGCACCGTTGCCGCCAATATGCTCGATGTGCCCAACCCGCTGCCGGCGGGAATGGCCGAGAGCAATGTCAGTTCGATGCCGCAGCCGAAGTCCTCTAACTGCCGGCGCAAAGTGGTGGCAGCAGCGGCGGGCGAAAAGCCCGCCAAAGTCAGGGCCGCCTTGGGTATGGAGAATGGCGAGCCCACCTTGTTGTAATCAGACAACTGCTCATAAGTCTCTACCAACTCAGAAGCTCCAAGGTCTATACTGCGCAAAATGACATGCGGCTCACGGCAGGGCTTCACGTAGACCTGGAGTGGTGGCTGCCCGTTCAGCTCAATGGCCAGATTTACAACGCTACCGCCTTCCATCAGGCAGTAGGGCGGCGTGTCTGTCCACCCGCCGGCAATGTCAATGCGCACCGGCGACCGAGCCCAGACAATCTGGTCGTCATAGACTGACTTCTGGGGGTGGAGAGGCTGATGGCAAGAGGCAAGAATGCTTTCGCGCAACAGGCCAAACGCCTTGTCGCTGTCGCCACGGAACATGGCGTCGTGTATGCGCGTCATCAGAGGCGCATCCTCTGGCAAAGGTGGCGGCAGGGGTATCTGTTCTGCATCAAACGTCTTGGCAGCATGGTGAAGGTCTAACTGGTAAAAAACGCTATGCCGCCAGTTGGCAGCCAGCGCCGGCCAGTTCTGGCGGCGGAACTCACGCCGCTGGGCAAACAGGCGGCACAGATTGGCGCGCTCGGCCACCTCATTGCTATTCACGGGCTCGTCTATGCGGTAGCGCCGCACCTCGTAGTCATTGTCGCCAACAGGCACGACATCAATACACTCGCCCGGCTCCAGACTGACAGCCCAGTCATTGCGGGGAACGCCTGTAATAATGTGGTCACGGGTCAGATGCCAGCTCTTGGGTATGTACGAGTTTTCAATCCAGATATTGCGGTTGTCCTCTGTGAACGCCACCTCGGTGACAGCGTTCTGTACAAAGATGCTGGGATGGGGCTTACGGTCCAGGTGCATAATCTCGCGCTGGTCGCTGACAAGATTCTGCACGGCAAGCATCGACGAAATCATCTCGCGCGAAGTGCCGAAATGGTAGAACTCACCCCCCGGCAGGGGCAAGACTGCCACCCGCAGCTGGCGCAACTCCGGGTCGTCAATGGTCGGATTAGTACCCAGCGTGCAGCCAAACTCCCCATAGAGGTCATAGCTCTTGCCCTCGCACCGCTTCATCAGCAGCTTCACGGCACGGTCGCTCAGCATCCACACGCCGATGTCCGTCAGGTAGTAATGGTCTTTCTGCAACTCGTTCAACGCCTGCACCGCCGGTTTCTGCAACATCTGCTTCAGCACTCCCGGCGACTGGCGGCTGCTGACGAATACCCCGTGATTCGTAGCCACGGAGGCCGGCAGCCACAGGCCGTAGCACACCACGTCGGCATCAGGCACAGGCTGCAGGGGCTGGGTAGCCCTAATCAGAACATCGCCGCTGACCACCATCGTGTGAATGTTGTCGGGTGCCATCGCCATCAGCTGTCTGTATAACGGTAGTTGCAGGTCGAGCAACGTCTGGTCAAGGCGCTGTCCACGCTCCCAGCGGAAGACGGGCACAGGCATCAGGATTTTACCCGACACGGCGTATGACGGCAAGCGCCGGCTCTGTCCGCCGGCATGGATAAGGATGCGCTTCTCGCGGCCAATCCACTCATCGAAAGACGACTGGCCGCAAGCCTGACTAAGCAGCCACGCCGTTCCGCCGCCACTGCCCAGCCGCCGCCCTACAGGGTCGCAGGTGCAGAAGTACTCCTCTTTGTCTGAGCCGGTTATGTCATGGAAACAGTCCACCAAATTAGGTGGCAAAGAGAGCAGTATTTTCATAAGACAAGATTTTTCTTTCGGCAAAATTACTAATTATTTTCCAAAACCTGTTCAATTATCAAACTTTTCTGTCGAAAAAACGCGCCTTACATTTTTTAACTAAAATTTTTTCGATTTTCGTGCAAGGTTTTCGGATGCTCGCAGTTTATTAAGCAAGTAAAACCATTCAAAACAACAGAAAATGATGAGAAAAATTAGTTTGTTTCTGGCAGGTCTCGGTCTGATGGCTGCGACCTTCGCCCTGCAGTCTTGCTCAAACGACGACGATGACAACTACAGCCTGGCTTTCCCCAACGCGCTTGTGACGGTGAAGCCTGATGCCGAGAACACCTCGTTCCGCATGCAGCTCGATGACGAGACGGAACTCTGGCCGGTCAACATGCGGCAGTCGCCGTTTGGCACGAAGGAAGTCCGTGCGCTGGTGAACTACCGCACCCCCACGGATGCAGAACTCGAGAGCGGAGGCATCTACGCAGACATAAAGCATGTCTATGTAAACTGGATAGACTCCATCCTCACCAAGCCCATGGCCGAAAACTTCGGTGAAGAGCAGAACAAGAAAACCTACGGCAACGACCCGGTGGAGATTGTCAACGACTGGCTGACGGTGGCCGAAGACGGCTATCTCACCCTGTGTTTCCGCACCCACTGGGGAGTAGGGAGGCATCGTGTAAGTCTGGTGTACAGGACTGATGCGGACACGCCCTACCTTGTGACGTTCCATCACGATGCAGAGGGCGACACCGGCAACCGTGTCGGCGATGCGCTTGTGGCTTTCAACCTCGAAGGGCTGCCCGACACTAAAGGGGAGACCGTCGACCTGACACTGCAATGGGAATCCTTCTCAGGCACGAAGACCGCCAAGTTCAAGTATTGCACCCGCAAGAACACAGGCGCAAGCCCCGCGACATTCGCGAGAGCAACGGAAAAGAACATAGAATAAAGATAAAAATGTGTGTGCGGCTTCCAACAGAGAATAAATACCAATTACAATTCTAATTAGAGAATAAATACCAATTTGCCGTACCCTTTGCACCGCTCAGTCAAA
>JAFLSH010000125.1 GCA_022511055.1 Prevotella sp.
CGCGCGGGCGCACAAAGACGAAAGGGAATCCGCAGCAAGTCCGCCTATCCCACAGTGCCTTCAAGCGACACCGAGAGCAGCTTCTGCGCCTCCACGGCAAACTCCATGGGCAGCTTCTGTATGACCTCCTTGGCATAGCCGTTGACAATGAGCCCTACGGCCTGCTCGGCAGGTATGCCGCGCTGGTTGCAGTAGAACAGCTGGTCTTCGGAAATCTTCGAGGTCGTGGCCTCATGCTCGAAGATGGCCGTCGGGTTATGCACATCCATGTAGGGGAACGTGTGGGCGCCGCAGTCAGAGCCCAGCAGCAGCGAGTCGCAGCTGGAGTAGTTGCGGGCGTTGTCGGCCGTGGCGGCCGCCCTCACCAGTCCGCGGTAGGAGTTCTGCGAGTGTCCGGCGGAGATGCCCTTCGAGATGATGGTCGACTTCGTGTTCCGCCCAATGTGTATCATCTTCGTGCCCGTGTCGGCCTCCTGGTAGTTGTTCGTCACGGCCACGCTGTAGAACTCGGCCTGCGAGTTGTCGCCGCGGAGTATGCACGAAGGATATTTCCACGTGATGGCCGAGCCCGTCTCCACCTGTGTCCACGACAGCTTCGAGCCCTCACCGCGCAGGTCGCCGCGCTTGGTCACCAGGTTCAGCACGCCGCCGCGCCCCTGCTCGTCGCCGGGATACCAGTTCTGCACGGTCGAGTACTTCACCTCCGCCCGGTCCTTGACTATAATCTCCACGATAGCCGCATGCAGCTGGTTTTCATCGCGCATGGGGGCGGTGCAGCCCTCCAGGTAGCTGACGTAGGAGTCGTCGTCGGCCACAATGAGCGTGCGCTCAAACTGGCCCGTGTTGCGCGCGTTGATGCGGAAATAGCTGCTCAGCTCCATGGGGCAGCGCACACCCTTGGGAATGTAGACAAACGAGCCGTCGCTGAACACCGCCGAGTTGAGCGCCGCAAAGAAGTTGTCGCGGTAGGGCACTACCGTGCCCAGGTACTGCCGCACCAGCTCGCCGTGTTCCTTGATGGCATCGCCGATGGAGCAGAAGATGACCCCCTTCTCGCGCAGCTTCTCCTTGAAGGTCGTCTTCACGGAGACCGAGTCCATGATGGCATCGACCGCCGTGTTGCCGCTCAGCGCCAGCCGCTCCTCCAGCGGTATGCCTAGTTTGTCGAAGGTCTTCTCCAGCTCGGGGTCAATCTTTCCGTCGCCCGCAGGCTTCTTGGCCAGCGGGTCGGCGTAGTAGCTGATGCCCTGATAGTCTATCGGCGGCACGTGTACGTGCCCCCATGTGGGCTGCTCCTGCTGCTGCCAGTAGCGGAAAGCCTTCAGGCGGAAGTCGAGCATCCACTCCGGCTCGCCCTTCTTCTGCGAGATGAGGCGTACCACATCCTCGTTCAGCCCCACTGGTATGATTTCCGTCTGCACGTCAGTCGTGAAGCCGAACTCATATTTCTGTTCGGCCACCTGGCGCACAAATTCATTGTTCTCTTTTGGCATAACGGGTGCAAAGGTACAAAAAAATCCGCTAACGGCTTGGTCTTTCACTATTTTTTGCTATCAAAAAGCAATAGTTCCTGTTGTAGCGAAACAAGGGCGAAGCATTCCGTTTTGCTTCGCCCCTGTTTTATATTGATAAGGCTGTGAGCGGGATTACAGTTTCTGCTCCACCTCAATCTCAGAGAAGGTCTCGATGATGTCGCCGACCTGAATGTCGTTGAAGTTGACCAGCGAGATACCGCACTCCAGACCCGTAGCCACTTCCTTGGCATCGTCTTTGTAGCGCTTCAGTGCGCCGATGGGGGCGGTGTGTACCACAATGCCGTCGCGGATAACGCGGGCCTTGTCCTTGTTGTGTACCTTGCCGTCGATGACCAGGCCACCGGCCACGGTGCCGACCTTGGAAATCTTGAACACCTGCTTGACCTCAATCTCGCCTGTGATAATCTCCTTCTTCACCTTGTCGAGCATGCCCTGCATGGTAGACTTCACCTCGTCAATGGCATCGTAGATGATGCTGTAGGTGTTGATTTCCACGCCCTCGCGCTCGGCCAGCTTGCGGGCATCGGCCGAGGGGCGCACCTGGAAGCCGACAATGATGGCATCAGAGGCCGAGGCCAGCATGACATCGTTCTCGGAAATCTGGCCCACGGCCTTCGAGATGACATTGACCTGCACCTTCTCGGTAGAGAGCTTGATGAACGAGTCGCTGAGTGCCTCGATAGAGCCGTCGGTGTCGCCCTTCACGATAATGTTCAGCTCGTGGAACTCGCCCAGTGCTATGCGGTGCGAGATGTCGTCGAGACCCAGGGTCTTCGTGGTGCGGAGCGACTGCTCGCGCTGCAGCTGCGTGCGCTTGTTGGTGATTTCGCGGGCCTCCTGCTCGGTCTCCATCACGTGGAACGTGTCGCCGGCCGTCGGCGCACCGTTCAGGCCCAGGATGATGGCGGGCTCGGCGGGGCCGGCCGAGGTGATGCGCTGGTTGCGCTCGTTGAACATGGCCTTGATGCGGCCATAGCTGGTGCCGGCCACCACAATGTCGCCCACCTTGAGCGTTCCGTTGCTGATAAGCACCGTCGAGACATAGCCGCGGCCCTTGTCGAGCGAAGACTCGATGATGGAGCCCGTGGCCTTGCGGTTGGGGTTGGCCTTCAGGTCGAGCATCTCGGCCTCGAGCAGCACTTTCTCCAGCAGGTCGTCTACGCCAATGCCCTTCTTGGCACTGATTTCCTGACACTGGTACTTGCCTCCCCAGTCCTCCACGAGCAGGTTCATGTTGGCCAGGTCTTCGCGTATCTTGTCGGGGTTGGCGCCGGGCTTGTCTATCTTGTTGATGGCAAACACCATCGGCACGTTGGCAGCCTGGGCGTGGGCAATGGCCTCCTTCGTGGTGGGCATGACCGAGTCGTCGGCTGCAATGATGATAATGGCAATGTCGGTCACCTGGGCACCGCGGGCGCGCATGGCGGTGAAAGCCTCGTGGCCCGGCGTGTCGAGGAAGGTAATCTTGCGGTTGTCCTTCAGCTCAACGATGTAGGCGCCAATGTGCTGGGTGATGCCGCCGGCCTCGCCGGCAATGACATTGGTGTTGCGGATAAAGTCCAGAAGTGAGGTCTTACCGTGGTCGACATGACCCATGACCGTCACGATTGGCGCGCGGCTGACCAGGTCGTTCTCGTCGTCTTCCTCCTCGGTAATGGCGTTCTGCACCTCGGCGCTGACATACTCGGTCGTGAAGCCGAACTCCTCGGCCACAATGTTGATGGTCTCCGCGTCCAGGCGCTGGTTGATGCTCACCATGATGCCAATGGACATGCAGGTGCCAATGACCTGGTTGACCCCAACGTTCATCATCGTGGCCAGCTCCGATACGGTCACGAACTCGGTCAGCTTCAGCACCTTGCTCTCTGCTGCCTGCTCGGCCATCTCCTCGTGCAGCCGCTCCTGAACGGCATCGCGCTTCTCGCGGCGATACTTGGCGCCCTTCTTGTTCTGGTTCTTTGAAGTCAGGCGGGCCAGCGTCTCCTTGACCTGGCGGGCTACGGCCTCGTCGTCGACCTCCAGCTGCTTCTGCACCTGGCGGTTTTTCTTCTTGTTCTTGCCGCCGCCCTGCTGGTTGCCGTCGGCAAAGTTCTGGTTGCCGCCCTTGCCCTTGTTGTTATTGCCTTTGTTCTTGTTCTTGTTGTTGGCATTGGCGCTGCCGTCGTTCTTGGCCTCGGCCTCAATGTCAACGCGCTCCTTGCCTATGCGCACACGCTTCTTCTTCTCGCTGCGCTGCTGGGCCAGCTTCTCTTCGCGCTCCTTCTTCTTCTCCTCCTTCGACTTCTTCTTGGGGCGCGTACTCTGGTTGAGCGAGTCAAGGTCAATCTTGCCCAGCACGTTCACCTTCGGTGTCAGTTTGACCTCGGTCTTCAGCTTGTAGACCTCAGGCGCGGCGGCCGTCTTGGCCGGCTCCTCCTCCTTCGGGGCTGTGGTCTCAGCCTTGGGGGCTGCCGGCGCGGGTGCGGCGGCGGGCTTCGGGGTCTCTGCCGCGGCTTTTGCCTTGGCAGGAGCCGGCTCTGCGGGCTTCGGCTCAGCCGGTTTGGGCTGGGCTGCGGCCTTGGGGGCTGCTGGCTCTACTGGTTTTGCCTTCTCTGCGGGCTTCTCGGTGGCGGCGGGCGTTGGCTTGGCCTCGGGCTGAACGGTTGGCTTGGGCTTGGCCTCGGCGTTGGCGTTGGCAGGCTGTGCGGCTGGGGCCGCCGGCTTCTTGTTCAGGCTGCTCAGGTCCATCTTGCCTAAGGGCTTGAACTGCTGCCGCGGCTCTTCCTTCAGCTCCACAGGCTTTTCGGGCTTCTTTTCCTTCTTCTCTTTCTTGGGGAAAATCATCTCTGCCTGCTTCTTGATGGCCTTGTCGCCCTTGAACTCGCTGACCAGCGCCTCATACTGCTCATCGCTGATTTTGGTGTTGGTGGTGGCATCATCCTTGATTTCACCAAGGTTTTTCTTGTTCTTCAGGAAGTCGACAGCCGTCTTGAGCCCAATGTTCAGTTCTGATAATACTTTATTTAATCTTACTCCCATATTTTCCTTTTCATTAATGAATGCATAACAGTCTCTCTTTCAGTCGCGGCCGCCACTCTGGCGGCGCGCTGTGCATTATGCATGGTTTTATTCGAACTCTGCCTTCAGTACGCGCAGTATCTCGTCGACCGTCTCTTCTTCCAGGTCGGCCTTCTCGATGAGCATTTCGCGCGGAGCGTTGAGTACGGCCTTGGCCGTGTCAAGGCCGATGGCCTTGATAGAGTCGATAATCCACTGGTCAATCTCGTCGGCGAACTCGTCCAGATAGATATCCTCGTCTTCCTCAGACTCGCTGACCACACGGAACACGTCGATGGTGTACTCGGTCAGCATCGAGGCTAACTTGATGTTCAGACCACCCTTACCAATGGCCAGGCTCACCTCTTCGGGCTGCAGGTAGACCTCGGCCTTGTGGTTTTCTTCGTCGAGGGTGATGCTGCTGACCTTGGCTGGTGACAGGGCGCGCTGAATGAACAGCTGCACATTTGATGAGTAGTTGATGACATCAATGTTCTCGCCGCCAAGCTCGCGCACGATTCCGTGAACGCGGCTGCCCTTCACGCCAACGCAGGCGCCCACGGGGTCGATGCGCTCGTCGTAGCTTTCAACGGCTACCTTTGCGCGCTCGCCCGGCATGCGTGCCACCCGGTGGATGGTAATCAGGCCGTCGTTGATTTCGGGCACCTCGGCCTCCAGCAGCCGCTCCAGGAAGATGGGGCTGGTGCGCGAGAGTATAATTCGCGGGTTGTTGTTCTCGTTCTGCACCTCCTTGACAATGGCGCGAATGGTCTCGCCCTTGTGGTAGTTGTCGTTGGCAATCTGCTCGGTCTTCGGCAGGTGCAGCTCGTTGCCCTCGTCATCCATCAGCAGCACTTCGCGCTTCCACATCTGGTAGACCTCGCCGCTGACCACGGTGCCCACCTTGTCCTTGTACTTCTGGTAGAGGGAGTCGTGTTCCAGCTCCAGAATCTTTGAGGCAAGTGTCTGGCGCAGGTTCAGAATGGCGCGGCGGCCGAACTTCTGGAAGTCAACGGCCTCAGACACCTCTTCGCCGATTTCGTAGTCAGACTCAATCTTCTGGGCCTCGCTCAGCGAGATTTCCTTGTTCTCGTCTTGCACCTCGTCGTCGGCCACCACTACGCGATTGCGATGCACCTCAAGGTCGCCCTTGTCGGGATTTACAATCACATCGAAGTTTTCGTCACTGCCAAACATCTTCGCAATCACGTTGCGGAGACTCTCTTCAAGCACGCTGACCAGCGTGGTGCGGTCAATGTTTTTTGTCTCTTTGAATTCCTGAAAGGTCTCAGTCATGGTGATACCTTTCGCATTTTTCTTTGTTGCCATTTATCTTTTGTTTTTATTTGAATGCTAACACATACTTGACAGATTTCACGGAGTCCATGTCGTAGACCCGGTCTGTGTCGACCATCACGGGGCGCTTCTTGCCCTCCACGTGCTGCTTCTCGGCTATGGTGATGGTAAACGTGCGGCCGTCTACTGACTTCAGCGTACCCTGCACCTTGCGGCCTTCGCCGTCTAACACTTCCACGGTGTCGCCAATATGATTCTGGTACTGCTGCTCCACCTTGAAGGGCTGGCCTATGCCGGCAGAGCCTACCTCCAGCTCGTAGTCGCCAAGCGAGTCGCCGAGCTTCTCCTGCAAGAAGCGGCTCAGCTCGGCACAGTCCTCAATCCACACACCGTCGGCGTGGTCAATCTCAATTACGATACGGTCGTCACCGCCAAACATCAAATCTACCAGGAAGTAGTCGTTGCCCTGCAACCACTCTTCCACCAACTGTTTTACAACGTCTTTGTTTATCATCTATTGTTTGTTATTATAATGAAAATGAGAGACTCTTTCGAGCCTCTCATTCCACTGAACGCTGCAAAATTACTCATTTTTCGGCAATTACGCAAGCATTTCCCAGATTATTTTTTGAGTTTTTGTCAAATTCGGGTCTTTTTCCCGCTTCAACGGCATCAGTGCCCGCTCTTTGGGCTTGTTTTCGTCTTTGGGCGTGAGCAGCTTGCGGTATTCCTCGGGATTCTTCAGCAGGCGGATGGCTTCCTTCACCTGCTTGTCGTATTGCAGGCTGGCCTCAATGGTGCCCGCCTGGTAATAGTAGGCCGTGAGAATGCTCATCTCAAGCAGGTGGCGCAGCTCTTCCTCGTTCTTGTCGATGTCCTTGGCCACATCGTGCTTCAGCTGCTTTTCCAGGGCATCGAAAGCCTCCTTTGCATCATCGTAGTAGCCCTCGAACTTGGCGGTCTTGACCAGTTCGGCCAGCTGCTTCTGGCTGACAGGGTCGTAAGTGAAGCCGCTGGCTATCACGTGCGCCTTGAAATCAGCAAACTCGGCATCGGTGAGATGGAACTCGCGGACCGGCGCAATGGTCGGGTGCTTGGCTATGTAGTCGACCACCCAGTCGAACATGACCTCAGTCGAGTCTTGCCCGGAAGCCGACAGATAGAAGGCTATGTTGGCCATGGTGTCGGCCTTTACCTCCAGGTCAGGCTTGATGCCTCCGCCGTCACGGACTTCGCGCCCGTTGCGCGTGTAGAAGACATGGGTCAGCGAGTCGGGCACCCGCTCGGTGTAGCCGCCAACGCCGTTGCGCCGGTAGTTAATGGCCTGTATGCAGCGCCCGCTGGGTATGTAGTACTTCGAGGTTGTCAGCTTGAGGTTGGTGTTGTAGGGCAGGTCCAAAGGCAGCTGCACCAGCCCCTTCCCGTATGTGCGCGTACCTAAGACCACAGCCCGGTCCAGGTCTTGCAGTGAGCCGCTGGTAATCTCGCTGGCCGAAGCCGTCTCGCCGTTGACCAGCACCACTAACGGCATCAGCGTGTCGACAGGCTCAAACCGTGTCTTGTAGGCGTGGTTGGCGCGTTTCACCTTGCCGCGGTTCTCCACGATAGTCTGCCCTTTCGGCACCCACAGGTTGACTATGTCCACCGCCTCCATCTCAGAGCCGCCCCCGTTGCTGCGCAGGTCGAAGATGAGCGAGCTGGCGCCCTGCTTCTTCAGGTCGACATAGGCGCGGCGCACCTCTTTCGAGCAGTCTTCGGTAAACGAGTTCAGGTTAATGTAGCCGATACCGTCTTCGAGCAGCCCGTAGTAGGGCAGGGCGGGCAGCTTGATGTTCTTGCGGGTCACCTTGAAGTCCATCTTCTTGCCGCCGGCAGAGGGGCGCTCCACCTTCAGCAGAAAGCTGGTGCCGGGCTCGCCGCGCAGGTGCGAGCTGACATAGCTCACGTTCTTGTCGGTCATCACCGAGTCGTCTATGCTCAGGATAATGTCGCCCTTCTTCAGCCCAACCTCTGCGGCAGGCATTCCCTCGTATGGCTCGTCAATGACCACGCGCTTCCGCTTCGTGTGATAGCGAATCAGGGCGCCCACGCCGGCATACTTGCCCGTGAGCATCATCTTCAGATTCTTCGTCTCGCTCTCCGGGTAGTACTCCGTGTAGGGGTCCAGCCCGTGCAGCATGGCATTGATGGCATTGCCAATCACCTGGCGGGGATTGAGCGTGTCAACATACATCAGGTCAAGGTTTTTGTATATCTGGTTGAAGATATCCAGATTCTTGGCCACCTCAAGATGGTGGTTTTTCTGTTCCTGGGCGTTGCCTACTAACGGTAGGGCAAGCAACAATAACAACTGAAATGCTCGTTTCATGAATTCCAAACTTGTTTTTACGATGCAAAATTAAGACTTTATCGGCGAAAAACGCGCTTTTCCATCGTTTTTTTGCAAAATTTTTATGTTTTCTTGAAAATTTCCACAAAAAAGTTTGGATATTTCCAAATTTTGCCGTAATTTTGCACCCGCTTACAACGAAAAGCACTGCTTCAGTAGCTCAGTTGGTTAGAGCACCTGACTGTTAATCAGGGGGTCGTTGGTTCAAGCCCATCCTGAAGCGCCAAGAAGAAAGTCCTGTAAATCAAAAGTTTACAGGACTTTTCCTTTTTTCACATTTCAAAGTTGTAGCCATTTTGCACCCAAACTCAACGGTTGTAGCCAAAGAAACACAAACATTTCATCCTACTTTTTGTCCAGCCTGCCCAAATTTTCATTATTCCACTGAACGTTTCGCGCAGTAAACTTTCTTTTGTTTGAATAAAAATGT
>JAFLSH010000126.1 GCA_022511055.1 Prevotella sp.
GGGGTTATCGCCCCCTGTTTTACCTGTTGCTCCTACTAAACCTACCACACTTACCATATCCCCCGACCGCCGACTGGACTTTCGGCGGGGGAGCGATGCGCCGGCTCTGTGCGACAGCCCCGTCTGACTCTGTGCGACTGCCGAATTTGATGGAGTGCGGCGTAATAGCTTTTGAATTATTTGCAAAATTCGGCAGAAATGTGTAATTTTGTCTCCGAAATGAGAAACCTGTTTTTTATATTGTCAGTGCTGCTGGGTGGTTGGCTCACCGCCGGCGCGCAGGTGCCTGCCGTTACGTGGGATAGGCACAGTCTGCTGATTGATGGCCGCCGTGTCTGCCCGGTGATGGGCGAAGTACACTATTCGCGCATCCCTGCCGATGAGTGGCAGCGGGAAGTCCGGCTGATGAAGGCGGGCGGCGTGACCATGATAGCCACCTACGTCTTCTGGAATCACATTGAGGAACAGGAAGGTCGTTTCCGCTGGGATGGTCAGCGCGATTTGCGCCGTTTCCTTGAGGTCTGCAAGGCCGAGGCCATGCCGGTGGTGCTGCGCATCGGGCCTTTCTGTCATGGCGAGGCGCGCAACGGCGGCATTCCCGACTGGGTGTTCCAGAAAGGCTGCAAGCTGCGCTCGCAAGACCCGGTGTTTCTCGACTGTGTCGACCGGCTCTATCGCCAGATATACTCTCAGGTCATCGGCTTGCAGTGGAAAGATGGCGGCCCTATCATGGCCTGCCAGTTCGACAACGAGTACCGCGGCTCAGGCGACTACCTGATGGCGCTGAAGCAGATGGCGGTCGGCATTGGCTTCGATTTGCCGCTCTACACCCGCACCGGCTGGCCGGAACTCTCGAAGCCCGTGCCCTTCGGCGAGCTGCTGCCCCTCTATGGCGACTATGCTGATGGCTTCTGGGACAAGAGTACTGATGAGGCTGTGGGCAGTTACTACAAGGCGTTCCAGTTCAAGGCTCCTTTCGACTCTCCACAGGGGGGCGAGGCCATGGGTGCCCTCGATGAAGCGGGCGCCGGCTCGCCGGCCTCTCCGTCGGCGGGGGAAGAGAAGGGTGGCTACCCGTACTTCACCTGTGAGCTGGGCGGCGGCATGGCCACGGCCTACCACCGCCGGCCCTACATCTACCCTGAAGACAGCTATGCCATGGCCCTGGTGAAGCTCGGCTCGGGGTCGAACCTGCTGGGCTACTACATGTACCACGGGGGCACTAATCCTGAGAGTACCACGGGCATCACGCTGAACGAGACCCAGCGCACACCCGGCACGGCCAACAACGATTTGCCCCAGCTGACATACGATTTCCAGGCGCCGCTGGGCGAGTTTGGCCAGACCTATCCGCAATACTACATGCTGCGCCCGCTCCACTTGTTCATGCGTGACTACGGCGAGCAGCTGGCGCCAATGGAAGCGCACTTCCCTGCCCCTCAGGACTTGCCCCAGGGCGCTGACTCCTGTCTGCGCTGGGCCTACCGCTCGGCGGGCGGCAGCGGTTTCATCTTCGTCAGCAACTACGAGCGGCTTCGACCCCTTTCCGCAAAACGGAACGTGCGGCTTGCGGCTTGCGGTGTCACGTTGCCGCGGCTGACCATTCCCGCAGGGTGCATGGCTATATTCCCTGTCAACATTGATGGGCTGCGCTATGCCACCGCCCAGCCCGTGGCTCGCCGAGATGGGCGGGTCTATTTGATGCAGGTGGAAGGCATTCCCGTGACTATTGCCTTGCAGAGCGGCAAGACGCTCCGCAACGTGAAGCCCCGCGGGGCTGAGCGCCCTGTCTGTGATAACATCTACCTGCTGACCCGCCAAGAGGCCGAGCGGCTCTTCTTGCCGCACCGCGGCGTTGAGGAAACAAGGCAGGCTGCCGTCTGCGAGAAAGTGCGCGAGGCAGGGCCGCTGCGGCAGATAGTGAAGGGCAAGGCGCGCGTGGCTGAAGCCCCACAGGAAGAGGACTGGCGGCAGGCCGCCGTCTATCGAATCGCAGTGCCTGACCTGGCCGCTGCCAGTTCGCGCCGCCTGCTGAGTATCACTTATCAGGGCGACTGCGCCCGTCTTTATGCCGGCGGCCGCCTTGTGGCCGATAACTTCCAGTACGGCCGCCCGTTCCTCTACGGTTTGTGGCGCTTGCCGCAGGGCGTTACCGAGCTGGAACTGCACATTCTGCCCCTGCAGGCCGGTGCCCCCGTCTACCTGCCCCGTGAGGCTGACCATACGCCGGGCGAGGCCGTGAAGAAAGTGGAAATCACATCTCAAGGATTAATAGAAGACTGACCATGAAACCTATCTGCCGCCTGACATGGGCGTTTGCCGTTTGCCTTTGCGCGTTCTGCCCTGCGGGAGCGCAGCAAATCATTTCCCTGGCCGGAGCTTGGGATTTTGCCATTGACACCACTGCGGCCGTGCCCCTGACCCCGCCTGCCTTCGGCGAGCCTGCTGATGGGCGGGCCCTGTCTGGAAATGACCATGCGGCGGGCGGCTATGTCATGTTGCCCGGCTCTATGCTGACAAACGGCAAGGGCATGCCGGTCTCCACCAAGACCCAGTGGACCGGCTCGCTCTACGACTCCAGCTTCTACTTTAATCCCTACATGGAGAAGTACAGGCACGAGAGCCACCCCTCTGCCGGGGCGGCCGATGGGGCGGGGCAGGTGAAGTTCCCGTTCTTCCTGACACCGGCCCGGCACTATGTCGGCAAGGCGTGGTATCGCCGCCAGGTCTACGTGCCCCAGTCGTGGAAAGACCAGCGGATAACCCTTTTCCTGGAACGCCCCCACATTGAGACTACGGTCTGGGTGAACGGCCAGCCCGTAGGCCACCAGATGTCTCTGTCAACGCCCCACCGATATGATGTAACCAAGCAGGTCAGGCTCGGCCAGAAGAACGAGATTGTCATCTGTGTCTACAACGGCATTGAGAATGTCTGCGTAGGTCAGGATTCCCACAGCGTGACTGACCAGACACAGGGCAACTGGAACGGCATTGTCGGCCGGCTGGAGCTTCAGGCGCAGTGGAATCGTGTCAACATCAGCCGCGTGAGGGTCTTTCCTGATGCCGCCCGCCGGCGGGTGCGTGTCTCGGTGGAGCTGGGCGACCACATCTCGCCGTTCCGCCTGATGCCGATTTATGACTATACGGTCCATGTCTGCGTGCGCCCGCTGTCGGGCGGCCCTGCCTATTACTACAGAAAGGAAGCTACGGGCCGGAAGCGTGAGTTCCTGATAGACCTCGATTCGGCTGCCCGCTTCTGGGATGAGTTCAATCCCAATCTCTATCAGCTGACCATTGAGGCGGGCGATGATGTCTATGAGACCATTTTCGGCCTGCGCGATATTAAGGTCCAGGGGTCGCAGTTCTATGTCAACGGCAGGCCGACCTATCTGCGCGGCACGGTGGAGAACTGCTGTTTCCCGCTGACAGGCTATCCGCCTACCGATGAAGATGAGTGGCTGCGCATATTCCGCAAGTGTAAGGAGTATGGGCTGAATCATGTTCGCTTCCACAGCTATTGTCCGCCAGATGCGGCCTTCTGCGCTGCTGACCAGGTGGGCATCTACTTGCAGGTGGAAGGCCCTTCATGGCCGAATCACGGCGTGCGCCTGCGCAGCGGCCAGAAGATAGACGACTATCTGCTCGAGGAGTCGAAGCGCATAGTCGATGAGTATGGCCATCACCCGTCTTTTGTCATGATGGCGGCAGGCAATGAGCCGGCAGGTGACTGGGTGAGCTATTGTAATGACTGGGTGAAGGAGATGCACCAGTACGATTCGACCCGCGTCTATTGCGGTGCTTCGGTTGGCGGCGGCTGGGCCTGGGATGATGGCTCGGAGTACCATGTCAAGGGCGGCGCGCGCGGCCTTGACTGGGATAGGCATGCGCCGCAGTCTCAAGATGACTATTTCGACCAGCTTCTGCGCCCGAGGAACTACAAGGGCGAGCAAGACAACCATTCGCCCATCATTGCCCACGAGCAGGGGCAGTGGTGCGCCTTCCCCGATTTCAAGGAAATACCGCAGTACACGGGAGCTTATAAGCCCGGCAACTTCGAGATATTCCGCGATTTGCTCCGCGATAACGGCATGGCGCAGATGGCCGAGAAATTTCTCATGGCCAGCGGGCGCTTGCAGACCCTGTGCTATAAGTACGAGATTGAGAGAAACCTGCGCACACCAGAGTATGCGGGCTTCCAGCTGTTGGGGCTGAACGACTATAGCGGTCAGGGAACGGCACTGGTCGGCCCGCTCAACGTGTTCTGGCGCGAGAAAGGCTATGTCTCGGCCCGTGAATGGCGCGAGTTCTGTTCGCCCATTGTGCCGCTGGCGCGTTTCCCGAAGTTTGTCTACACTACGGCTGATACGCTCAACGTGCCCATTGAGGCTTACAGTGCCTATCATGTCAAAGTCAATGCCACTTACCGCATCCATGATGACAGTCTGCGCATTGTGGCCATGGGGCAGCTGCCGATTATGAGCCGGCAGTCGGCTGCTGTCTTGCCCATTGGGAAAAACACACAGTTAGGCAGTGTCGTGATGCCGCTTGACAGCATCCGGCGGCCGACAAAGCTGACACTGACCGTGCAACTGGGCGGCAGCACGCAAAATCACTGGGATTTCTGGGTCTATCCAGAGGCAGTGGGAGATGAAACTCTGGCTGTGGGAGATGAAAAGCCTGCTGCGGGAGATGAAACTCTGGCACTATCGGTTGGTACTCGCCAAGTTGGCGCCCGCTCTAACCGCTATGCCTCGATTCTTATTGCCGATACGCTCAGCAAGCAGGCATTGGAGACACTGGAACGGGGCGGCACCGTGCTGATTGAAGCGGCAGGGAAGGTCACTCTTGGCAGTGATGTGGTGCAACACTATCTGCCCGTGTTCTGGAACACCTCTTGGTTTAAGATGCGCCCGCCGCACACCACAGGTGCTTATATTGACACCCAGCACCCGCTTTTCCGCCACGGTTTTCCCACTGATGACTGGTCAAACCTGAACTGGTGGGAACTGCTGAACAGGGCGCAGGTCATGAATCTGATGGAACTGCCCGCCGACTACCAGCCGCCCATACAGCCTATCGACACGTGGCACGTTTCGCGTAAGTTGGGCATGCTCATTGAGGCAAGGGTGGGGAAGGGCCGCCTGCTCATGACCACCATGGACATCAGCCGTGACCTTAGCCATCGGCCCGTGGCCCGGCAGATGCGCCGCGCTATCCTTAGCTACATGCAAAGCCCTGACTTCCAGCCGGCGCTGACTCTCACGCCTGAGATTGTCGGCCATTTCTTCACCCGCCAGGCTCCCCCCGTAAATATGTTTACAAACGATTCGCCTGATGAACTGAAGCCGAAACTGAAGTAAAAAGGCAGAATGCTCTCTTTTTCCGTTTCAAAATGTACACTGTGCGCACCGTGCATATTCCCTTGCCGGCTAAATGCTATTTTGGGATTATCACCTGAGTATTCTGAAAAAGTAAATAAACGCAACAAGGGTCATATAAGTGCGTGTTGGAAGCAGTCGAAATGTTAACATTTGATAAAATTTGCGTTTGTGTTCCCACACAATTAATCTGTGTCAAAAAAAGTTGCTGAAAAGTTTGCTCGTAAGGAAAAAAAAACTTACCTTTGCAACTGTTATCCTGAAAACAATCTTTTTACCTTAAAAGCTAATACCTATTGAAGATATAGAGCGACTGCCTGTGAAGGTCATCGCTTTATTTTTTTGCATAGCCTTGAGCGGGGCAGTTCGGCGTGGGGATTCTGCCCCGGAAAGTGCAGCTTTCTGCTCCAAACCATGCGCTTGGAAAGGCAGAAGCGTGCCATAGCGCATAGCAACTGTTAAACTTCTGTAAAAATGAATGCTAAATCTGATTCTCAGCATCTCAGTTCCTGATTTATTTTGTACCTTTGCACTCCGATTTGAGTCCGTGGGGGCTGAGTGAAGTGTGTACGACCGTGCGCCGCCTCGCGGAAAAAACCCTAAATACAAATTTAAAAGCAACAATGTACGTAATTGTAGAAATTCAGGGTCAGCAGTTTAAGGCCGAGCAGGGCAAGAAGCTCTATGTTCACCACATCAAGGATGTTGAGGCAGGCAATACTGTTGAATTTGACAAAGTGCTGCTCGTAGATGCTGACGGTGCAGTGAAGGTAGGTACTCCGACCGTAGAAGGAGCAAAAGTAGTATGTGAAGTAGTGAATCCGCTCGTGAAGGGCGACAAGGTGATTGTCTTCAAGATGAAGCGCCGCAAGGACTCTCGCAAGCGCAACGGTCACCGCGAACAGTTCACGCAGTTAGAAATCAAATCACTAATCGTTTAAAAAAAGAAGGAGGACTTAGAAATGGCTCATAAAAAAGGTGTAGGTAGTTCTAAGAACGGTCGCGAGAGCGCATCTCAGCGACTGGGCATTAAGATTTTTGGCGGTCAGCAGTGCATAGCCGGCAACATTATTGTTCGCCAGCGCGGCACAAAGCATAATCCCGGCAACAACGTGGCCATTGGTAAAGATGACACGCTCTACGCTCTGGTAGACGGTACTGTCAACTTCCACAAGGGCAAGTACAACAAGAGCGTTGTTTCAGTTATTCCAAACGCTGAAGCCTAACCCGTAAAAAAACAAAACTTATTCCAAACAAACAACAGAAGGCCCCAGCTCTCTCACTGAAAGCTGGGGTTTCTGCTTAAAGAATAAAAAAAGTAGAAAGACATGTTGACACTTAAACTCATCACAGAAGAGACCGAGCGTGTTGTTAAGGGATTGGAGAAGAAGCACTTCAAGGGCGCACGTGAAGCCATTGAGCAGGTGCTGGCCACTGACCGCCAGCGCCGCGAAGCCCAGCAGGAACTGGACAAGAGCCTGAACGAGCAGAAGCAGATGGCGGGCCAGATTGGCCGGTTGATGAAAGAAGGCAAGCGCGAAGAGGCGGAGCAGGCCAAGGCTGCCGTGGCCACGCTGAAAGAGAAGTCGAAGCAGCTGGAAGAGCAGATGGCCAAGGCGCAAGAGGAAGTGAACACGCTGCTCTGCCAGATTCCGAACATTCCCTATGACGAAGTGCCTGAGGGAGTGGGTGCTGAGGACAACCGCGTGGTGAAGAGCAATCAGAAAGACTGCACCCCTGATGACACCGTGGGCAACTGGACTGCCAATCCCGAAGTGGCAACGGCCAAGCTGCCCCACTGGGAGCTGGCCAAGAAATACAACCTGATAGACTTTGACCTGGGTGTCAAGATTACCGGCGCGGGATTTCCTGTCTATGTCGGCAAGGGGGCTCGCTTGCAGCGCGCACTCATCAACTTCTTCCTTGACGAAGCCCGCAAGAGCGGCTACACCGAAATCATGCCGCCAACGGTGGTCAATGCCGCCAGCGGCTACGGCACAGGCCAGCTGCCCGACAAGGAAGGCCAGATGTACCACTGCGAGACAGACGACTTCTATCTCATTCCGACCGCAGAGGTGCCTGTGACCAACATCTACCGCGATGTGATTATCGACGAGAAAGACCTGCCTGTCAAGAACTGTGCCTACACCCAGTGCTTCCGCCGCGAAGCAGGCTCCTACGGCAAGGATGTGCGCGGACTGAATCGCCTGCACGAGTTCTCGAAAATCGAGATTGTGCGCATAGACAAGCCCGAACACTCGAAGGAGAGCCACAAGGAGATGCTCGAACACGTGGAAGGGCTGCTCAAGAAGCTGGAACTGCCTTACCGCATTCTCTTGCTCTGCGGCGGCGACCAGAGCTTTACCTCGGCCATCTGCTATGACTTCGAGGTCTACAGCGAGGCACAGAAGCGTTGGCTTGAAGTCTCCTCAGTCTCGAACTTCGACACCTATCAGGCCAACCGCCTGAAGTGCCGCTTCCGCCGCGAGGGCAGCAAGAAGCCCGAACTCTGCCACACCCTGAACGGCTCGGCCCTGGCCCTGCCCCGTATCGTGGCCGCGCTGCTGGAGAACAACCAGACCGAGCAGGGCATAGTTATTCCCAAGGCACTGGTGCCCTATTGCGGATTTGATATCATCGACTAAGACATGACACGCGCCGAGCGCTACCGCTACATACTCGACTACTTTAGCCGCCAGATGCCTGAGGTGAACACCGAACTGGAGTTTGGCAGCGTGTTCCAGCTGTTGGTGGCGGTCATTCTGAGTGCGCAGTGTACAGACAAGCGGGTCAATCAGGTAACGCCGGAACTGTTCCGGCGTTACCCTGATGCCCAGTCCATGGCAGAGGCTGACGAGACGGAGGTTTACGAGTACATTCGCAGTGTCTCCTATCCAAACTCGAAAGCCAAGCACCTGGTGGGCATGGCCAAGGCACTGACAGAGAAGCATGGCGGCGAAGTGCCCGAAGACATGGACCAGCTGTTGCAGCTGCCCGGCGTAGGCCGCAAGACTGCCAACGTGATTCAGGCTGTGGCTTTCGGCCAGACGGCCATGGCGGTTGACACTCATGTCTATCGTGTCAGCCACCGATTGGGGCTGGTGTCAAAGCGCGAGAACACCCCCTACAAAGTAGAGCAGGTGCTGATGAAGAACATACCCGAGGCGCTGATTCCCCGTGCGCACCACTGGCTCTTGCTGCACGGCCGCTATGTCTGCACTTCGCAGCGCCCCAAGTGCCAGACTTGCGACCTGGCCGCGCACTGCCCCAAGCTGATTGACGGCTCGAAGCTCGGTTAGC
>JAFLSH010000127.1 GCA_022511055.1 Prevotella sp.
AAATCAGCCTAACGTGATTTTCTCGACCTCAACGGGCTCGTGCAGGAACAACTGGGCCTGCTCCTTGAACTTGTCGGGATTCTCGGTGGTCAGGTAGCGGGTGGTGGCACTCTTGGAGCAGCGCTGCTCCATCTGGGGGTGGCGCTCAAAATAGCGCTTCAGGCTCTCGGCCACATACTCACCCTGCGGCACGACACGCACACCGGCGGGCAGGTGTTTCAGAATCTTGGGCATGAGCAGCGGATAGTGCGTGCAGCCCAAGATGAGCGCATCTATCTGCGGGTCGCGGCGCATAATCTCATCTATGCGCTTCTTCACGAAATAGTCAGCCCCCGGCGAGTCGGCCTCGTTATACTCGACAAGTGGCACCCAGAAAGGGCAGGCCACGCCCGTAACCTGAATGTCGGGGTGCAGTTTCTGTATCTCCAGCGTGTAACTCTCGCTCTTGATAGTGCCCTCGGTGGCCAGCACGCCGACATGGCGGCTACGCGTGAGCGAGCCGATGACCTCGGCCGTGGGGCGGATAATGCCCAACACGCGCCGCTCGGGGTCCAGCCGCGGCAGGTCGTGCTGCTGAATGGTGCGCAGCGCCTTGGCCGAGGCGGTGTTGCAGCCCAGCACTACCAGATGGCAGCCCAGCTCGAAAAGGCGCGCCACGGCCTGGCGCGTGAACTCATAGACCACATCGAAGGAACGCGGGCCGTAGGGCGCGCGGGCATTGTCGCCCAAATACAGATAGTCGTACTCGGGCAGAAACTGGCGGATGCCGTGCAGAATGGTCAGCCCGCCGTAGCCGCTGTCGAAGATGCCAATGGGGCCGGCGTTACTTGAGAGCATCCAGCACCACCTGATTAATGTCCTCGCCCATCAAGGGGTCAATGTAGGGGCAGGCGTTGCTGTCGGTATTGACAATCAGCACGTAGGCGCGCTGGCGGGCAATGTCGGCGAGCAGCTCGCGCAGCCGCTGGTGGAGCGGGGCGTAGGCATTGGTCTCGGCCTGTTGCAGCTCGCGGCGGCTCTGCTCCTTGAAGGCTATGTTCTTGTCCATCAGCTCCTTCAGTTCCGTCTGGCGCTTGGTCAAGATGGTCTTCGGAAAGTCGCGCTGACCTTCAAGAAACTCTTCGTACTTCTTGTTGAAGTCATCTTCCACGCGCTTCATCTCGGCATCATACAGCGCCCGCAGGTCGGCCAGCTCCTGTTGAACGGTAACGTACTCGGGCATGGCTCTCAGGGCGGAGTCATAGCTCAGATAGCCTATCATGGCCTTGCTCTCGGGCAGCGGAGCCGGTGCTTCCTGCGCGTATGCGGCCAATGACAGACACGCAACAAGAAATACGAAGAGTCGTTTCATAGTTCTGTAAGTTTAACTGTCGGGAATAGTGTCAACTCTGATTACTTCAGACCCAGCTTGGCCTTCACCTGTGCGGTCACATCGGTGGAAAGCGTGGTGCTGATGAAGGGCAGCGAGCCCATCTCCATGATATAGACATAGCCGCCGCTGGTGCCCACCTCCTTGATGGCATCAATCACCTTGGTCTGAATGGCCTGCATCTTCTCCTGCTGGGCCTTTGCCAGAGCCTGCTGGTTGTCCTGGAAGCTCTGCTGTATCTTCTGGTACATGTCCTGCAGTTCCTGCTGGCGGCGCTGCTTGATGTTCTCGGGCAGGGTGGCCTGCTCCTTCTCGAAAGCCTCGCCCTTCTTCTGCAGCTCATCCTGCATCGACTTGAGGTCGGCCTCATACTGCTGGGCCAGCGAGTTGATGTCGGTCATGGCCTGGTTGTACTCGGGCATAGCCTGCATGATTTCCTGTGTGTTCACGTGGCCGAACTTGGCCTGGGCTTGTGCGGTAGCGAGACCGCAGATTGCGCAGATTGCGCAGATGATAAACTTTTTCATTGTTGTTATTTTTTTAGTTGTTATTGTTACCTTTCACTGTGGGTCTGTGCGCTGGCGGCAGGGCTCAGTAGCTGTAGCCCAGCTTCTGCAGCACCTCGTTGGAGATGTCAATCTTCGGCGAGCCGAAGATGATGCCCGCATCGCTGGCGCGGTCAAGCACCAGCTGGTAGCCGCGCAGGTCGGCAATGTCCTTGACGGCATTGTAGACCTCTTCCTGAATGGGGGTCATCAGCGAAGTGCGCTTCTTGAACAGCTCGCCTTCCGGGCCGAAATACTTGCGCTTCAGCTCCGCGGCATCCTTCTCCTTCTGCATGATGGCATCCTGTTTGGCCTTCTTCTGCTCGGCCGAGAGGAACACCACCTCGTTCTGGTAGTTCTTGTACATGGTCTGCGCCTCGGTAGTCAGGGCATCGACCTCAGCCTGCCACTTCTTCGACACCTGGGCCAGCTGCTCGTTGGCCCGCTCGTAGGCCGGTATGTTCTTAAACACATAGTCCATGTCGACCAGCGCAAACTTCTGCGCCTGCATGGTCAGCGTGCCAAAGACGGCACAAATCAAACAGATAATCGTTTTCCTTATCATAACTCCTGTTTCCTTTCTTTTCGTTTTCTGTCTATTATCTATTGGCTTAACTCTCATTAGCTATCCTAACCTGCTCAAGCCCGCCGGCTTAGAACTCCTGTCCCAAGATGAAGTGGAACTGGCTGCCGCCCTTGCGCTCGTTGGCCGTGCCCTGGTAGACCTTGTCGAAACCGTAGGCCCAGTCGATACCCATCAGGCCGACCATGGGCAGGAAGATGCGCACACCCACACCCGCCGAGCGCTTCAGTTCGAAGGGGTTGAAGTTCTTCGTCTCGTACCAGGCATTACCGCCCTCGAGGAACGTCAGCCCGTAGATGGTGGTGTTACCCAGCATGAACGGGTAGCGCAGCTCCAGCGTGAAGCGGTCGTAGGCGTAGCCCTCGCTGCCGTAGGGTGTCAGCGAGCCGTTGTCATAGCCGCGCAGGCCGATGGTCTCCTCTGCGTAGCCATAGCTGTAGCCGCTCATGCCGTCACCACCCATGTAGAAAGTCTCGAAGGGCGACTTCTTGTACTTGTTGTAAGACCCCAGGATACCCACTTCCACACGCGTCATCAGCACAAAGCACTTATCCTTGTTGGCCAGTGCCGTGTAGGTGCGGCTGCGGAACTTCCACTTGTGATACTCAATCCAGTTGTACTTCTCCTGCTGCTCATCGCGGAAGGTGGCCAGCGTGCTGTTCGTGGCCAGGTGTTCGTAGTCCTTGCCATCCCACAGCGACCAGGGCGGAGTAATCGTCAGCGAAGCCAGGAACTCAGAGCCGCGGTGCGGGAAGAGCGGGTTGTCGGTAGAGACACGCGACAGGGTGATGCCCAGGTTCAGGTTGTTGCTGGTACCGTTGGAGAGAATGAAGTAGCGCCAGTCCTTCAGCATGTAGCGCTGGTAAGACAGCGAGGCAGAGAGCTGGAAATAGTCGTCAGGCCAGCTCAGGCGCTTGCCCCAGCCTATCGAGGCGCCGAACATCTGAATGTACTTGTCGTCATCAAGGAAGCTCTCGTAGTTGTTGTAGGCATAGTTGTTGTACATGCCATAGCCGCCGTACATATAGGCCAGCGAGTTCATCCATGTCTGGTTGTAATAGGTGCTTGACACGTCAGTCTGCTTCGAGTAGAAAGCACCCACGTTAAAGGCATTGGGGCGCTTGCCGCCAAACCAGGGAATGCTGTACGACACGTTGTACGACTGGTAGTAGCGGCCGTTGGTCTGCGCGCCGATAGACAGCTGCTCGCCATCGCCGATGGGCATGATGCCGCGGCGCATCTTGTTCTTGCCCAGCAGGTTACGGATTGAGAAGTTGTTCAGCTTCAGTCCGATGCGGCCAATGACACCCGTCTGTCCCCAACCCAATGAGAACTCAATCTGGTCGTTTGACTTCTGCTCAAGAATCCAGTCAATGTCCACCGTTCCGTCATCATACTTGGGCTGTATGTTGGGGTTTATCGATGTCTCATCGAAGAAGCCCATCGAGGCGATTTCGCGGGCGGAGCGCATCACGGCCTCCTTGTTGAACAAGTCGCCCGGCTTCGTGCGCAGCTCGCGGCGCACCACCTCTTCGTAAAGGCGGTCGTTGCCATAGATGCGCACATTGTTCAGGCGGGCCTGCGGGCCTTCCGACACTCGGATTTCCAGGTCGACAGAGTCGCCAACCACCTTCACCTCCATGGGGGTGATATCCGAGAAGACGTAGCCGCTGTTGTAGTACCTGTCATGCACACCGTCTGCATCTTCCTTCAGTCGCTTCGACAGATAGCGCTGGTTGTAGACATCGCCCGACTTCATGTCGAGAATGCGGTTCAGGTCATTGGTAGTCAGCACGGTGTTGCCCACCCAGTGTATGTCACGCAGATAGAACTTCTGCCCTTCGTCAACACGCAGGTAGACGTTCACGTGCTTCTCATCGTTGTTCCACACCGAGTCTTCCTCAATGGCCATGTCGCGGTAGCCCAGCTCGTTATACTTGTCAATGAGCTGCTGCTTGGCCTCTTCGTAGCGCTCGGCGGTGAACTTCTTCGCCTTGAAGAAGTTAGCGAACTTGCCCGCCTCGTGCAGCTTGCCGAGCGCGCCCTTCTTGAACATCGAGCCCTTGATTTGCTTGTCGGTCAGGTCTGCATTACCGTCAATGATGATGCTGCGAATCTTCATCTTCTCCTTCTTGTCGATGTCAACATCCAGTATCACCTGGTTATCGCCAGTCAGGTCTTCGCGCTGCGTGATGTTTATCTCGGCGTTCTTGTATCCCTTCTCGTCAAAGTAGCGCGTGGCCAGCGTCTTGGCGCGGTCCAGCACGTTGCGGGTCATGCTCATGCCCTTATACATGCCCAGCTTGCTCTCCAGGTCCTCGCGTTCCGACTTCTTCACGCCGCTATAGTTGATGGAACTGACGCGCGGCAGCAGCGCCAGATGGATTTTCAGGTAGATTTTCGAGCCTACCAGCGAGTCGGCCGTGATGGCGACCTTTGAGAACAGGCCGTGCCGCCAGTAAGCCTTCACGGCGTTGGTGATAGCCTGTCCGGGCACCTCTATCTCCTGCCCTACCGACAGGCCGGAAAGCCCTAACAGCATATAGTCTTCGTAGCCGACAGCCCCCTCAACGGTCAGTCCGCCAATGATGCAGTTACGCGGCGTGCCGGCGTAGTTGATGTCAGGGTTGACAATCACTTCCTGCGCCGCGGAACCTGAAGGCAGGAGCGCCAGCAGGAGAAACGGCAGAAACCGCCTTGCCCAGCTTGCCGCCTTAGTCAAACAACCTATATTCTTCACAGTCTTCTTCTTTCTTTTTCACTTTTCCACCTTTTCACTGTTCGGCCTCCACCTGTGCCTCAGTCTTTCCGAAGCGCCGCTGGCGGCTCTGGTAGCTGGCAATGGCCTGATGAAGCGCCTGCTCGTTGAAGTCTGGCCAGTAAGTATCGCAGAAATACAGCTCGGCATAGGCTATCTGCCAGAGCAGATAGTTCGATATGCGCAGCTCGCCGCCAGTACGGATGAGCAGTTCGGGGTCTGGCATGAAGCTGGTCCACAGATGGTCGTTGATGACCTGCTCCGAGATGTCTTCCGCCCGCAGTTCGCCGGCTTTCACCTTCTCTGCTATCTGGCGCGTGGCCCGCACCAGCTCCAGCTTCGATGAATAGCTCATGGCCACGACCATGGTCATGCCGTCATTCTTGGCTGTCAGCTCTTCCATGTAGTGTATCTTGTCCTGCACGCTCTTCGGCAGGCGCTCAATGTCGCCCACCATCTGGAACTTCACGTTGTTGTCGGTGAACAGTTCCATCTCGATGAAGCTGAGTACCAGCCCCATCAGTGCCTCAATCTCATAGGCCGGGCGGTTCCAGTTCTCTGTCGAGAAGGTGTAGAGTGTCAGGTACTTGACGCCCAGACGCGCACACTCGGCCGTGATTTTCTTCACGGTGTCAAGGCCAGCCTTGTGGCCAAACGTGCGGTCAAGCCCGCGCTCTGTTGCCCAGCGCCCGTTGCCATCCATGATGATGGCCACGTGCTGCGGAATCCGGCTCATATCCAACTGATTTTCCATATATCGTATCTTTCTTCAATATTCTGTTCTCTTTCCTTGCTGTCAATCCCTGTCGTTGTTGCAGGTCTTGCACTTGGCCCAGATGTCGTATGTCAGCGACAGCTGGAGCGTGGTGTAGCAGTCTGTGTTCTTGAACAAGCCCGAGCTTCTGACGGTGTAGGGGTCTTTCACCCCGTCAAGCTCATCACTGCCCGAGAAGTGCATCAGCCACTCTGCCGACAGATTCAGCCGCTCGGCCACCTTGTATTTCAGCCCCAGCCCCATCGGCACGTTCAGTGCCACCACGGTCTTGGCCGGTGTCTTGGCCACCGTTGCGCCCAGCCCGAAGGTGATGTAGGGTGTCAGCGGCCGTGCGCCGCGATACTCGCGCCCCGTGCCGTAGGGCCAGAAGTTGTACTCATAGCGCGCGCCGACATCTGCCAGTGTGTGGCTGAACGCCACCTTGGCAGAGTCCGTAATGGCCGGGTACCAGGTGGCGGCATGGTCTGAAGCGCCCTTCAGCTTTCCCAAGCCGACGGTCAGTGCCCACGCCATGCGCGGATTCATCTTGTACCTTGCCTGCAACGCCCCCATGGCCTGCTGGTCTGCCATCAGCCGGCCGTTGAAGTCGCCCAGATAGCCCATCAAGCCGATGCCCCCGCCTATCTCTGCCCTGTATTCAGGGTCTTCCTGTGCCTGCACGAGCGTACAGGTGAGCAGGGTCAGCAGAAGCAGCGCGACTTTCCTCATGGGCACGTTCCGTTATTCAATGAGCAATCCACGCCACACCGTGCCCCCCTGGTCTTGCAGCCAGAGGTAGCCCTCGCTGTCGGCCGTGGCCGCTGCCACGGTGCCGCTCCAGCCGTTGGGCATGGTATATCTCGTGTTGACCTTCCAGGTGATGCCCTGGTCACGGCTCTGGTAAATCTTTCCTTCCGTGCTGACGGCCAGCACACTGTTGCTCTGGCGCTGATAGGTCAGCAGGTATTTGCTGCCACTGGGCAGATAGTAGCGGTTGTCTTCTGCCAGCGGCATGTAGACCCACCGCCCCTGACCGCCATCGGCCAGTTTGCGCCACACGGTCATGGCCTCGGCCGAAGCCTGCTCGCAATAGCCCACCAGCAGCGTGTAGCTGGCAGTGCCGTCTAACGGCCAGGTCACGATAGCCACATCAGTCTGCGGCAGCAGCGCGATGTCTTCATCCAGCTGCTCCTGCGACCAGTCGATGCTTGCAAAGTCCACGTTGTCAGTGGCCGCGGGCATGGGCGTACCTGCCGGCTGCCGCTCCCAGAGCATGGTGCCGGGCGCCGTCTGCCGCACGTTGACTTTCACCTTGTAGACGCGCGGGCCGGCACCGTTCATGGCAAAGACGTGCAGCTCGCGTTCACGGCTGAAATCCAGGGAGTCGGTGGAGCTGTACATGAAAAGCGAATCGCTGGTGAGCGACTTCAGGAAGGTGGCAGCGCCGTTCTTGGTGCCAATGGTGCATATCACGTGGGCGGCATCCGTGGCATAGGGCAGCGAGTCGACATTGTAAATCAGCCGATTCAGCTGGTCGATGTGAAACCTGTAGTTGGCGGCTGAGTAGGAGACCTTGTAGAGCGAGTCTTCCCCCGCCAGCGTGGTGGTATGCAGATATCTGTTCAAAGTTCCTAACGAGAACGATGTTACTGCCATGTCATTGTACAGTGTCATGTCATCATCATCTGACCCAAGGCACGAGGAGAGCAGAATCAGCGTTGAAAATGCCGCGCAAAGTACTTGAAATAGTTTTCTCATTGAATAAAACTTGGTTTTTGGGTGCAAATTTACTCACATTTCCGCAAATAACGTTCATTTTCACCTTATTATTAATTAAAATATACGATAAAAACGCGGATTTTAAGTTACTTTTTGTTTTTCTTTCTTACTTTTTCGCATTTTTTCCATAAAAAAGAGTGCGGTATGAATCGCTCACTCCGCACTCTTCCTAACGAACATCGGTCTTTGTCAGGGTTAAAACACTTAAAATGGTTGTTACGCCGACAGCCACCAACGTTACCGTTGTTTGAAAATCTAATAACATAATCTTTACCTTAAAAATCTATTAATTACTAACCTAATGAATACAACCTCACGATTGCGGGTGCAAAGGTACGAAATAACGCACAATTTGCCCGACACGCAGCCCCGGAATTGTCAGCTTTCCGCCCCGAATTTTGACTTACATCAAAAAGCGACCCGGGCGGCAGGGCTGCCTGAGGGCGGGCAAGGACAGGGGGCGGCAGGGACAGGGCATGGTCTCCCACGCGCGCGTATTATATAGTGCTTATACAAACTTTTTGCCCAACACCCCCGACACCCTCAACACCCACTTTGCGCGGCAGAATCTGTACTAACTTGCTCTATATCTGGCAGATACAAGCAAAATGAGACAAAATCAAAGGCATGAGACAAAATCAAAAGTCGGAAAGTCATCGCTACCACATCATCTGCAGATTGGGTGTTGGGGAGGGTGTAGGGTAATTTGGCAGCCTGCACCCAAAATGCACACAAATAGCTACTGAAAATCAGACACTTACAACGGATGGGTGTAAGGGGTGTTGAGGGTGCAGGCCATCCAGTTTGTATGGCTACTATATAT
>JAFLSH010000128.1 GCA_022511055.1 Prevotella sp.
TCATGGAGTTTTTGGTCGAAAAGTGCCGCTTTTTTCAGCTAAAGTGCCGAGTTTTCGGCAATAGTCGCGGGGCTTTTCTGAAAAGTGTGGGTGCTTCTGGGGGCGCGCCGCGTGAGGCGCTGCCCGCCCTCAGCCCATGCTCCAGTGGGCGATGCGGTCGAGTGCCTCGTCTGTCTGCTCGTGGCTGCCGAAGGCGGTGAAGCGCACGTAGCCCTCGCCGCTGGGGCCGAAGCCTACGCCGGGGGTGCAGACGACATTCGCCCCGTAGAGCAGCTCCTCGAAGAACTGCCACGAAGGGCTGCGGCCGGGCGACTGCTGCCCGGCGGCGGGTGCGGCGTTTGGCGTGCGCATCCAGATGTAGGGCGCGTTCTCGCCGCCATAGACCTCGTAGCCGAGGCGGCGGAAGGTGTCGAGCATATGGTGGGCGTTCTGCATGTAGTAGTCGATGGTCCGTTGCACCTGCTCCTTGCCCTCGGGCGTGTAGATGGCCTCGGCGGCGCGCTGCGAGATGTAGCTCGTGCCGTTGAACTTGGTGGTCTGTCGGCGATTCCACAGCGGGTTGAGCGGTATGCGCTCGCCCGTCAGCGTGGCGGCGGTCAGCTCCTTGGGCACAACGGTGTAGCCGCAGCGCACGCCCGTGAAGCCTGCCGTCTTGGAGTAGCTGTGGAACTCGATGGCGCACTTGCGCGCGCCGCGAATCTCGTAGATGCTGCGGGGTATGTCGGGGTCTTGTATGAATGCCTGATAGGCGGCATCGTAGAAGATGAGCGTGTCGTTCTTCAGCGCATAGTTGACCCACTTGCGCAGCTCCTGCTTGCTGATGACCGTGCCCGTGGGGTTGTTGGGGAAGCAGAGGTATATCACGTCGACCCGGCGGTCGGGCAGCTGGGGCGTGAAGTTGTTCTCGGCCGTGCAGGGCAGGTAGATGACATTCGACCAGCGCCCCTCTTCCTGAAGGCCGGCGCGGCCTATCATCACGTTAGAGTCTATGTAGACCGGGTAGATGGGGTCGGTCACGCCGATGGAGTTGTCCCAGCGTATGAGTTCCTGAATGTTGCCCGTGTCAGACTTTGCCCCGTCGTTGACGAATATCTCGTCGATGTCAAGGTGTATGCCCCGCGGCAGAAAGTCGTTCTTCAGTATGGCCTCGCGCAGAAAGTCGTAGCCCTGCTCGGGGCCGTAGCCGCGGAAGCCCTCGGCGCTGCCCAGCTCGCTCACGGCGCGGTGCATGGCCTCGGTCACGGCAGGGCAGAGCGGCTGGGTGACATCGCCTATGCCGAGCGAGATGACTGAGGCATTGGGGTGGGTCACCTTGAAGGCGTTCACCTTCTTGGCTATGTCTGCAAACAGGTAGTTGTTGGGGAGTTTAAGGAAGTGGTCGTTTACTAATGCCATATAAAAAAATCCTTTTGTTTTGTTGTTCGTTCTTCTTGTTTGTTGTGTGTGCTGCGTGCGGCGGGGGCTGCGCCCCGTGTCAGCCTGCCTCCTCGGCCTCGCCGTCAAAGACAAACGCGGCCGGGCCGGTCATGTAGACATGGTTGTCGCTCTCGCGCCACTCTATGTGTAGCTTGCCCCCGTCCATGCTGATGGTGCTTTCCCGCCCGGCGCGCCCTGTCAGGCAGGCGGCCACGGCGGTGGCGCAGGCGCCGGTGCCGCAGGCCATGGTGATGCCGCTGCCGCGCTCCCAGACCCGCACGCGGATGGTGCCGTCAGGCTGCACCTGCGCAAACTCAATGTTGCAGCGCTGGGGGAAGGCCGGGTGGCGCTCCAGCTCGGGGCCTGTCTGGCCTACCTCATCGACATTGTCGGTGAAAATCACGTAGTGCGGGTTGCCCATCGAGACAAATGTGCCGCGGCCGGGGTCGTGGCCGGGCAGAAAGAGGGCGCTGTCGGCCAGCGCCGGCTCCAGCATGTCGACCGTCACGCTCTCCACGCAGCCGTCGGCCACGTTCAGCGCGAGTGTCTTGATGCCCGAGAGCGTGAGCAGGCGTATGGTGGTCTTGTCGGTCAGGCGGCGCTCGTAGAGGTACTTGCCTATGCACCTTGAGGCGTTGCCGCACATCATGGCCTCGCTGCCGTCGGCGTTGAAGATGCGCATGGTGAAGTCGGCCTCGGGCACGGGGGAGCGGTCTATGAGTACCAGCCCGTCAGAGCCGATGCCCTTGTGGCGGTCGCTCCACGCCACGGCCGCCCGGGCGGGGTTGGTCATGGGGTAGCGGGTCGTGTCTACGTAGATGTAGTCGTTGCCGGCCCCGTGCATCTTGGTGAATCTTATCGTGCCCATGGCTTATCTGAGGAATTGGTCAACTTTCTGCGCCGTCTGAATGCCGCTGGCCATGGCGCGCACCACGAGCGAGGCGCCGTTGGCGGCATCGCCGCACACGAACACGTTCTCGGCATACTGCGGGTGGTCGGGCTTGAGAAATCCCATGGCCAGCAGCACCAGCTCGGCCTTGATAATCTCGGGCTGCCCCTTCTCTACCATCACGGGGCGGCCGCCGTTGGGGTTGGGCTCCCAGTCTATCTCCTGCACCTTCACCCCCGTGAGCTTGCCGTCTTTGCCCAGGAACTCCAGCGTGTTGATGTTCCAGCGGCGGGTGCATCCCTCCTCGTGGCTGCTCGTTGTCTTGAACGTGCGCGGGTAGTTGGGCCACGGGTTGGCAGGGTCTACGGGCCCTTCAACGGGCCGCGGCATGATTTCTATCTGGGTCACGCTCTTGCAGCCCTGGCGGTGGGCCGTGCCTATGCAGTCTGAGCCCGTGTCGCCGCCGCCAATGACCAGCACGTCCTTGCCCTTGGCGGTCACGCGCTCGCCCTTGGGAATCTCTGCGCCTGCCAGCACCCTGTTCTGCTGGGCCAGCATCTCGAGCGCCAGGTGTACGCCCTTCAGCTCGCGCCCCTTGATGCTGAGGTCGCGGGCCGTGGGTGTGCCGGTGGCAATGACCACGGCCTGATACGAAGCCTGGAGCGCAGCCAGCGTGGTGCTGCCCTCGGCCGCGTCGCCGTCGGCCGCCAGGCTCAGCGGCGTGTTGAAGCGGAACTCAATGCCCTCGGCCTCTAACAGTTGCAGGCGGCGGTCTATAATGGCCTTGTTGAGCTTGAAGTTGGGAATGCCGTAGCGCAGCAGTCCGCCGGCCGCCTCGTCTTTCTCGAACACGGTCACGCTGTAGCCCATCTGGTTCAGGGCGTTGGCGGCGGCCAGTCCGGCAGGGCCTGCGCCCACTACGGCCACGCGCTTGCCGTTGCGCTGGGGTGTGTGGGCGGTGATATAGCCTTCGCGGAAGGCGGCCTCGGTGATGGCGGCCTCGTCTTCGCGGTTGGTGGCCGGCTCGTGTGTAACCAGATTCAGCACGCAGGCCTTCTCGCAGAGCGCCGGGCAGACCCGCCCCGTGAACTCAGGGAAGGGGTTGGTGGCGCTGAGCAGCCGGTAGGCCTGCTCCCACTCGCCGCGGTAGAGCGCATCGTTCCACTCGGGCGGCTTGTTGCCCAGCGGGCAGGCCCAGTGGCAGAAGGGTACGCCGCAGTCCATGCAGCGTGAGGCTTGTAACTTGCGCTCGCGGGTGTTCAGCGTCTGCTCCACCTCGCCGAAGTCGTGTATTCTGTCGTGTATCGGTCGGTAACCCGCCTCTTGGCGGCGTATCTCTAAAAATGCTTTCGGATTTCCCATTTTCTCAATTCGTCATTTTTCACTATTCACTTTTCCCTTTTCACTATTCACTTTTCCCTTTTCCTTTTAATAGTCTCTTTGCATGTCTGCTATTTTCTGTCGTAACTTGTTCATCTGCTCTTCCTGCAAAACGCGCTTGTACTCAATGGGCACTACCTGAATGAAGTCCTCAACGTAGTGCGGCCAGTCGTCGAGCATGGTGCGGGCCAGCTTCGAGCCGGTGTAGAGATAGTGCTGGCGAATCAGCTCGTGCAGCTCCTTCCGGCTGACACTGTCTTCGACAAGGTTGATTTCCACCATGTCCATGTTGCAGAAGTAGTCAAACGTGTGGTGGCGGTCGTAGACATAGGCCACGCCCCCTGACATGCCGGCGGCAAAGTTGCGCCCCGTCTCGCCAAGCACCACCACGCGGCCGCCGGTCATGTACTCGCAGCAGTGGTCGCCCGCGCCCTCGATGACAGCTATGGCACCCGAGTTGCGCACGCCGAAGCGCTCGCCCACCTTGCCGTTGATGTAAAGCTCGCCGCTGGTGGCTCCGTAGAGGCCCGTGTTGCCGGCAATGATATTGTCCTCGGCGGCAAAGTTGCTCCTGGTCGGCGGGAGAATGGCCATGCGCCCGCCGCTGAGGCCCTTGGCAAAGTAGTCGTTGCTCTCGCCTTCCAGCTTGAACGTTACGCCCCTGACAAGGAACGCGCCGAATGACTGGCCTGCCGAGCCCTTGAACTTGACACTGATGGTGTCGTCTGGCAGACCGGCCAGGCCGTACTTCTTGGCAATCATGCCCGACAGCATCGAGCCCACGGCGCGGTCGGTGTTCTTGATGGCATAGTCGAGGCTCACCTCGTCTTGCCCCTCGATGGCCTTTCCGGCAGCGGCTATCATCTGCTGGTCAAGCACCGTGCCCTGCATGCCGAGCGGCACGGAGGGAATGGCCATGTCGCCCGTGAAGTGCAGCGTGCCTTCCTCCTTGTGCAGCAGCCGGCCGAAGTCCAGCTCAGAGGGCTTCGTCTCAATGAGGTCTGTGCGCCCCACAATGTCGTTCAGCGAGCGGAAGCCCATCTCGGCCAGTGACTCGCGCACCTCTTGGGCCAGGAAAGTGAAGTAGTTCACCAGGTATTCATAGCGGCCAATGAAGTGCTTGCGCAGCTCGGGATTCTGGGTGGCCACGCCCATCGGGCAGGTGTTCAGGTTGCACTTGCGCATCATCACGCAGCCCAGCACTATGAGCGCCGCCGTGCCAAAGCCGAACTCCTCGGCGCCGAGCAGGGCCGTGAGGATAATGTCGCGGCCGGTCTTCAGCTGTCCGTCTACCTGCAGCCGCACCTGCGAGCGCAGGCCGTTGCGCACCAGCGTCTGCTGGGTCTCGCTGAGCCCGATTTCGGGCGAGATGCCCGCAAAGCGCATCGAGGAGGCGGGGCTGGCGCCCGTTCCGCCCTCTGCGCCGGAGATGACTATCAGGTCGGCCTTGGCCTTGGCCACGCCCGCGGCAATGGTGCCCACGCCGCTCTCCGCCACGAGCTTCACGCTGATGGCCGCGCGCGGGTTTACGTTCTTCAGGTCGAAGATGAGCTGCGCCAGGTCTTCAATGCTGTAGATGTCATGGTGGGGTGGGGGCGAGATGAGCGAGATGCCGGGAATGCTGTGGCGCGTCTTGGCAATGACTTCGTTCACCTTGAAGCCGGGCAGCTGGCCGCCCTCGCCGGGCTTGGCACCCTGCGCCACCTTGATTTGTATCTCCTCGGCGTTCACCAGGTATTCCGTGGTTACGCCGAAGCGGCCGCTGGCCACTTGCTTCGTCTTGCTCGACAGTGAGATGCCGTCGACGGTGGCGTGGAACCGCTCGGAGTCCTCGCCGCCCTCGCCGGTGTTGCTGCGCGCCCCGAGCTTGTTCATGGCCAGGCAGATGGCTTCGTGGGCCTCTTTCGAGAGTGCGCCAAACGACATGGCGCCCACCACAAAGTGCTTCACAATGCTCTCGACCGGCTCTACCTCGTCTATGCTGATGGGATTCTTCTTGAATCCCAGGAAATCGCGGATGAATATGGGCGAGTCTTTCTCGTCAACCAGCCGCGAGAACTCCTTGAACTTCTCGTAGTTGCCTGTCCGTGTGGCCAGTTGCAGCGTGGCAATGGTCTCGGGGTTCCAGGCGTGCTTGATGCCGTCCTTGCGCCAGTGGAACTGCCCCTGGTTCTTCAGGAACGCCGTGTGGGGCGCAGCCGCCGGGGCGCTGCCGCTCGTGGCCGTAGCCGCCATGGCCGCCTTGTGCATGGCCATGGCATCGGCGGCAATCTTGTCAAGCCCAATGCCGCCAATGGTGCTGACCTCAGTGCCGAAGTAGGTCTTCAGCAGGCTCTCGCTCAGGCCGATGCTCTCGAAAATCTTTGCGCCGCGGTAGGAGCGGATGGTTGAGATGCCCATCTTGGCCATAATCTTGAAGAGGCCTTTCTTCACGGCCTTGATATAGTTGGCCTCGGCCGTGGAGTAGTCTTCCTGTATCTTGTGGTGCTTCACCAGGTCGTCGAGAATGGCAAAGGTCATGTACGGGCACAGAGCGCTGGCGCCATAGCCCAGCAGCAGCGCCGCGTGCATGGTCTCGCGGATTTCGCCGCTCTCTACAATCAGCGCCGTCTGCACGCGCTTGCCCACGCTGATGAGATAGTGGTGAACGGCCGACACCGCCAGCAACGAAGGTATGGCCACGTGGGTCGCATCGACCTCGCGGTCGGTCAGGATAATGTAGTTGTACCCGTCTTCTACGGCCTTCTCCGCGTTCTTGCAGAGCTTGTCGAGCGCATCGCGCAGCCGCTCGCCCGCCGCCGCGTTGGTGGCGGCGCTGTCTGTGTTCTCGAACACCATGGGCAGCTTGATGGTGTTGAATCCCTTGTATCTGATGTTGCAAAGAATGTCCAGCTGGGTGTTGTTGAGAATCGGGTGCGGCAGGCGCACCATCTTGCAGTTCGTCTCGTCAGGCTTCAGAATGCCCGTGCCCACCCGGCCGATGTATTCCGTGAGTGACATGACCAGCTCTTCGCGAATGGAGTCGATGGCAGGGTTCGTTACCTGCGCAAACTGCTGGCGGAAGTAGTTGAAGAATGTCTGCGGCTTGTCTGAAAGCACGGCCAGCGGCGTGTCATTGCCCATGGCGGCGGTAGGCTCCTGGCCGTTGACTGCCATAGGCGCAATGGTGGCATCAATATCCTCGGCGCCGTAGCCGAACATCATTTCCTTCTGCAACAGATTGTCAACGGTGTTCTCCACCTTGCGGCCCGACTTCAGCTTCTCCAGCTGTATGCGGTTGGTTGACAGCCACTGGCGGTACGGATGCTCCGTTGCCAGCTGCTGCTTAATCTCTCCATCATAGTAGATTTTGCCTTCCTGCGTGTCAATGAGCAGGATTTTGCCCGGCTGCAGGCGGCCCTTCTCGGCAATCTCCGTTGGGTCGAAATCCATCACGCCCACCTCAGAGGCCACCACCATGGTGTCGTTCTTGGTGATGGTGTAGCGGGCAGGGCGCAGGCCGTTGCGGTCGAGCATGCCGCCCGCGAAGCGGCCATCAGAGAACAGCAGGGCAGCGGGCCCATCCCACGGCTCCATGAGAATGGAGTGGTATTCGTAGAACGCCTTCAGGTCTTCCGATATCGGGTTTTTGTCGTTGAACGATTCCGGCACCAGCACGCTCATGGCGTGCGGCAGTGACAGCCCCGACATGACAAAGAACTCCAGCACGTTGTCGAGCGAGGCAGAGTCAGACATGCCGTGCTGCACAATCGGCGAGATGGCCTTCACATCGCCCAGCGCCTCGCTCGAGAGTACGCTCTCCCTGGCCTGCATCCACCCGCGGTTGCCGCGAATGGTGTTTATCTCGCCGTTATGTGCCAACAGGCGGAAAGGCTGGGCCAATGACCACGTGGGGAATGTGTTTGTGCTGAAACGTGAATGCACCAGCGCCAGTCCGCTTGTCAGATATGGGTTTGACAGGTCAGCGAAGTACTGCCGCACCTGCATAGATGACAGCATGCCCTTGTAGACAATGTTCGTGTTGCTCAGCGAGCAGATGTAGAAGTCCTTGTGCGTTATCCTTCTCTCTATCTTTTTCCTGATGATATACAGTGTGCGCGGGAACGCTTCCACCTTGTCGTCTGATACACCCGTGATGAACACCTGCTTGATGTCAGGCTCCGTACTCAGTGCGGCCTCGCCCAGACACTCCGGGTTGGTTGGTACCGTGCGCAGGTGCATCAGCTGCAGCCCTTCGCGCTCAATCTCCTCAATCATCACGCTCAGAATCTCCTGCTGGGTCTTCTTTTCCTTCGGCAGAAACACTAAGCCCGTGCCGTACTTGCCCTTTTCCGGCACAGGGATGCCTTGCAGCAAGATAAACTCGTGCGGAATCTGCAACATAATGCCCGCTCCGTCACCGTCTTTCCCGACTTCCGCCCCGCGGTGCCGCATGTTCTCCAGCACCCGCAGCGCATTGTCTACCAGTTCGTGACTCTTGTTGCCGTGAATGTTTACCACCATTCCCACGCCACAAGCATCATGCTCATATTCGCTTTGATAGAGTCCTTTCTGTGTTGTTTGAAGTTTACATTTTGTCATATTATCCTTATTTAATCTTTCTTTTTGACCAAAAACGACTGCAAAGATAATACAAAATGTTAAATTGGCAAAGAAACTTCGAACATTTTTAATCCTAATTTTGAGGCTGACTTACACTTTGATACGAGTTATCGGTCATTTGCTTTTAGATTAACACCAAAGAGCCG
>JAFLSH010000129.1 GCA_022511055.1 Prevotella sp.
CGGTGCAAAGATAAATAAGTTTATAAAATAAACCAAATTATTTCGTGAATTTCTGCCGATAGTTGTATGTTTTTTAACGTTCTTAAACTTTACGCCGCCTTGCTTCCCTTCTTTTACTCCAATAGAAACAGGCTTTGTTACAATGCAAACGGACTTTGCGCCGCGGCCTAAAAGGCGTGGCGTTGGTTGCGTTTACATTAGAAATGCAGGGAGGAAGAAATCAGAGCAGAGTCAGCGTGTAGAGATAGACCACGGTGGCGGGAATGGCCAACAGCGAAGAGTCAAAACGGTCGAGCATGCCGCCATGGCCGGGCAGAATGTTGCCACTGTCCTTAATGCCCAAGGTGCGCTTGAAAAGGCTTTCTACCAAGTCGCCCCATGTGCCGAAAACCACAATGGTCAGCCCCAGCCCAACCCACTCCACGGCCGAGAGTTGCAGCTCGTTGTAGCCGTAAAGGGTGGTCAGGTGCCATATCAGCAGCGCCACGGCCGCCACCAGCAGACCGCCGCCTATGCTGCCTTCCCAGCTCTTGCCCGGCGAGATGCGCGGGAACAGCTTGTGCCGCCCTAATAGCGAGCCGCAGAGGTAGGCGCCCGTGTCGTTAATCCAAAGGAAGACAAAGACACTGAGCGGAATGAGGTAGGTGTAGACTATCTCGCTGCCGTTGCTGCGGAAAGCCAGCACACTGAGCAGCGAGAAGGGTAGGGCGATATAGAGCTGCGAGAGCATGGTGTAGGCCCAGTTGTTGATGGGGTTTGGCGCCTTCAGATAGAGTTCTGCCACCAGCAGGTAGATGATGCTGACCAGATAGGGTATGAACACGGTGGCGGGGGTAAGCCCGCTGTTATAGCCTGCCATGGCTAAGAACAGATAGACGCCGGCAACCGTGCAGATGAAGCGATTCACGGAGGTCTCGCCGGTGTTGTTGACCAGCCCGGTGAACTCCCAGAGGGTCAGCCCGGTTACAATGCCGAACAGCCAGACCATGGCATGCGGATTGAGAAAGCAGGTGACAATGGCTGCCACAAAGATGATGCCCGTAATCGTTCTGACAATGAAGTTCTTCATATCGTTACATTATGCGTTGTCCTTGTCTTCCTGTTCCTTGTTCTCGAGTGCCTTGGCCTCTCGTTCCTTGGCTTCCTGCTCCAGTTCCCTGGCCCGCTCCTCTGCCATGCGCTCGGCATCGGCCCGCTGCTGGGCTTCGATAAGCTCTTCCGCACGGCTGGTCCATGGGCGCTTGCCGAAGATAGTCTCCACGTCTTCGGCAAAAATCACTTCGCGCTCAACCAGCAGCTGTGCCAGCTTGGCGTGGCCTTCGGCGTGTTCGGTCAGAATCTGCTTGGCGCGCTCGTATTGCTCGTTGATAATCTTCAGCGCCTCATCATCAATCAGCTTGGCCGTTGTCTCCGAGTAGGGGCGCTGGAACTGGTATTCCGAGTTGTTGTAGTAGCAGATGTTCGGCAGCTTCTCGCCCATGCCGGCGTAGGCCACCATGCCGTAAGCCTGCTTGGTGACACGCTCCAAATCGTTCATGGCGCCGGTCGATATGTGGTGAACGAACAGCTCCTCGGCGGCACGGCCGCCTAACAGCGAACACATCTCATCAAGCATGGCCTCTTTGGTCTGAAGCACACGCTCCTCGGGCAGATACCAGGCTGCGCCAAGAGCCTGCCCACGCGGCACAATGCTGACCTTGACCAGCGGATTGGCAAACTCAGTAAACCAGGAAATAGTGGCATGGCCAGCCTCATGGATGGCTATCGAGCGCTTCTCGGCCTCAGTCATGACCTTGGTCTTCTTTTCCAGTCCGCCGATAATGCGGTCTACAGCATCCAGGAAATCCTGTTTGCCCACGGTCGGACTGTCATGGCGTGCCGCAATCAGGGCGGCCTCGTTGCAGACATTGGCAATGTCAGCCCCAGAGAAGCCCGGTGTCTGGCGTGCCAGGAAGTCTACATCGACATTCGGGTCGAGCTTCAGCGGCTTCAGGTGTACCATGAACACCTCCTTGCGCTCGTTCAGGTCGGGCAGGTCTACGTGTATCTGGCGGTCGAAGCGGCCGGCGCGCAGCAAGGCCGAGTCGAGCATATCGGCACGGTTGGTGGCGGCCAGGATAATGATGCCGCTGTTAGTGCCAAAGCCATCCATCTCGGTCAGCAGGGCATTCAGCGTGTTCTCGCGCTCGTCATTGCCGCCCATGGCCGGGTTGCGGCTACGGGCACGGCCCACGGCATCAATCTCATCGATGAAGATGATGCAAGGCGACTTTGCCTTGGCCTGCTGGAACAAGTCGCGCACACGGCTGGCTCCTACACCAACGAACATCTCCACAAAGTCGGAGCCGCTCATTGAGAAGAAAGGCACACCGGCTTCGCCGGCCACAGCCTTGGCCAGCAGGGTCTTACCAGTGCCCGGAGGCCCAACGAGCAGAGCGCCCTTGGGAATCTTTCCGCCTAACTCGGTGTATTTCTGCGGGTTTTTCAGGAATTCCACAATTTCCTGTATCTCCTGCTTGGCACCGGCCTGGCCAGCCACGTCTTTGAACGTGATGCCAAGGTCGCCGCCCTTCTCATACATCTTGGCTTTCGACTTGCCCACGCTGAACATGCCGCCGCCCACGCCGCCACCGCCGCCCATGCGGCGGAAGAAGAATATCCACAAGCCAACGAGAATGGCTATGGGCAGCAGGTTGTAGAACATGTTGGTCAGGAAATCGCTGTCGTGCCGGTTTTCGTAGGCATACTTGCCCGTGAACGTGCTGTCTGCCCGCGCCTGCTCAATGAACTCCTCTACCTGGTCAACGCTACCGAACTCCACGTTCACATAGGGGTCTTTGCCCGTCTGGTCGATGCCTTTGTTGAACACTTCGCGCACATGTTCCGGCTTGACATACATCTTCAGCGTGTTCTGGTTCTTGTTGACCACAATCTTGTCTGCATAGCCCTTTTTGACAAAGGTCTTGAAGTCACTGTAGTTGGAATCGGTGCGCACCTGTGCCACACTGTCCTTGCCGCTTGTCAGGTAAAGGGCTGCCAGTGCGATGATGGCTATCATGTATATCCAGTTCATGTTGAACTTGGGCATGTTCATCTTCGGGCCGTTCTGATTTCCGTCTGGTGTATTTGTATTTTTCTGTTCCATGAGTCTTCCGTTTTTGTTGTTTTCACTCCCCGCTGCCTGCCTTGCCCTGCGCTGCCGCCGGTTTCTCTGGGCGGTCAGTGTGCCGGCGGGCTTAATCCAAGTCGGGAATGTGGGTTAGCTGTGCATCATCCCAGAGATGCTCCAAATCATAGTATTCTCTCATGTCGGGCACAAACACGTGGACCAACACATCGGTGTAGTCCATGGCCACCCACACCGCATTCTCCAGACCGACCACGCGCACGGGCTTCTCGCCCAGTTCCTTGCGCGCGAAATCGCTCACGGACTCGGCGATGGCCTCCACCTGCGATGGAGAATTGCCTTGACAAATAACAAAATACTGGCAGATGGTGCCATCAATGCCTGTCAGGTCGGCAACAACAATATGGCTTCCCTTTTTTTCTTGTATTCCTCTGGTGATAGAATCTACTAACTGTCTTGTTTGTTCCATTCAAATTCTATAAGATGTGTAAACGGGCTACAAAGGTAGTTCTTTTTATTTGATTATTGTCCAGAAAGGAAAAAATTTTTGAGTATTTTAATAAAAAAACGATGAAAAGTTTTGCAGGTTTCAAAAAAAGTAGTACCTTTGCACCCGCAAAATAGGAAGGAGTCCTGAATTGCAAGTTGAGTTTGGGGTATGGTGTAATGGTAACACTGCAGATTCTGGTCCTGCCTTTCCTGGTTCGAGTCCGGGTACCCCAACAAATTGAAATGCCAATCGCTTGAGAGTAAAGGTGGTTGGCTTTTTCTTTGATAATATTCCGTGCCTGACCCGCAACAGAAAGGGCTTCACCAACTACACTTAGACTACCATGCAGAAAGAACGGAACAAGGCAGACTCATACCGCAAGGCGGCATACGAAGGCGATGCCAAGGCCATGAACAACCTGGGCGTGTGCTATCACCGTGGCTCTGGCGTAAAGGAGAATCACGAGATGGCCTTCGAGTGGTATATGAAGGCTGCCCTTGCCGATGACATCTACGGGTGCTACAACGTTGGCGAGTGCTATTACAAGGGCGATGGCGTGGAACAGAGCGCAGCCAAGGCTTTCTTCTGGTATCAGCGGGCGGCAGACAGGGGCGACATGAAGTCGCAGGTGAACGTGGCCAATGCCTACTATCTGGGCGACGGCGTTGAGGCCGACCACGCCAAGGCTTTTCTCTGGTATCGGGAAGCTGCTTTCCAGGGCCATGTTCAGTCGCAGAAGAACTGCGGCGCGGCCTACTGGAATGGCGATGGCGTAGAGAAAGACCTGATAGAGTGCGCTTTCTGGTATGAGCTGGCGGCCAACGGCGGCGATGCCCAGGCGCAGTTTGTCACCGGCTGGTTTCTGATGACGGGAACAGGTGTGCCCAAAGACGAGCGGAAAGGGCTGAAGTGGATTCACAAAGCCACGTTCCAGGGCTATCAGCCCGCCATTGACTATTGCAGGGAACACGGATATGACTGGTACTAAGCATGACTTATAACACTAACTACTGAAAACGGCGTATGAAAAGAACAGTAATTGTCGGTTTATCATTCCTCATTGGCGGCTTGGCATCTGTCTTTGCCCAGCAGGCCGCCTATCAGATGGCAGGCCCTTACGAAGTGGTGGCCCGAGACGGCGAGTTCCGTGGCAGCAAAGTGGGCAGCGAGCGCGACATGAAGGCTGCGCTCGACTTTGCCCAGACGGGGCAGGCTGCCGAGGCACTGGCAATCATCAATGCCTATGCCGCAACGCTGCAGCGCTTCGACGGCCACGATGCGCCGCTCTGTGCCATTCAGGGCTACTGGCTTGTCAGGGCGATGACACTGCTCCGCGACCACCAGACACCGGCCTGGGCGGAAATGATACGCCGTGCCATGCTGCCCACCCTTGACCGATTCGAGGCCGACAGCCCCTACGCCAACGGCAACTGGGGCGCCATAGTCAATCGGCTTCGCATGGCCTGCGGCATCTTTCTTCAGGACACCACGGTCTATCGGCAGTCTGTCGACTACTTTCTCTGTGCCTACGACAACGGCTCGCTGCCCCGCTATGTGGGCGCGACCGGCCAGTGCCAGGAGACCGGCCGCGACCAGGCGCATGCCCAGCTGGGGCTGGGGGCTCTCTGCGAGACCTGCGAGATGGCCTGGGAGCAGGGCGACGACCTCTGGGGCGCGCTCGACAACCGCCTGCTGAAAGGCATCGAGTACACTGCCCGCTACAACCTGGGCTATGACGTGCCCTTCACCACCTGGACCGACTGCACGGGGCTTTACAACGACTGGACACAGCCGGGGGAGATGGGGCGCGGCCGCATCCGCGACATCTATCGGCTGCCCTACAATCACTACGTGGGGCGCCGCGGCCTGTCTATGCCCTACACCAAGAAACTCTTAGCTCTGCAGGCCAAGGCCGAGCGGCGCGGCGAGATGGTCAGGGGTCTGGAGGCCGACCACTTCGGCGTGAAGGGTGTAAAGGAGACTGCCAGGCTCCATCAGGTGTTCACCTATGCCGCCCCGGCGGGCGCGCCGCTGCAAGACGACTACGAGGTCTACGTTCAGCCCCGCGGCCAGAAGGAGTGGACACGCATTGACACCTACATGGCCAAGGTCAACGCCCCGGTCGGCGACACTTCGCTGCCGACGGCCGAGACCCGGGGGCACCGTGTCACGGCCATTTCCTATGCTTTCTTCGACTTTACCGGCGATGTCTTTGTGCGCGTGGTGACAAAGCACCGCAAGTTCAAGTCTGCCCGCATTCGCCCCGACTATCGCGGGGTCATTGCCAACGTGCAGAACGACTCCACCGTGCAGTTTCTGCTGTTCCAGCCCGAGAATGTCAGCGTAGAGTTCGACGGCAGCATTACCGACAACCTGCTGCTCTTCACTTCGAAGCCCGCGGTCAGCCGCGAGGAGGCCGAGCGTGAGGCGCAGCGGCAGAAACGCGACTTCCGCTACTACGCTCCCGGGCTCTATACCGCCGACACCATCTCCGTGCCGTCTAACACGACCCTCTATCTGGCGGGTGGCAGCTACTTCACGGGCACTTTCGCCATTGAGGATGCCGAGAACGTGAGCATTCTCGGCCGCGGCATTGCCCGGCCGCCCCGGGGCTACGAGGGCTGCCACGTTCACCGCAGCCGGAACGTGCTGATTGACGGCCTGATTCTGAACACCTGCCCCGTGGGCGGCTCCGATGGCGTGACGCTCCACGACGTGCGCTCCATCTCCTTCCCCGGCTGGGGCGACGGCCTGAACGTGTTTGCTTCCAGCAATGTTCTCTACGACCGCGTGTTCTGCCGCAACTCTGACGACTGCACCACGGCCTATGCCACCCGCAAGGGCTTCAGCGGCTCTGCCCGGAACATTCGCATGCGCAACTCCACGCTCTGGGCCGACGTGGCGCACCCTATCTTCATCGGCATTCACGGCAACTCAGAGGTGGGCGACAGCATTGTCGGCCTGACCTATGAGAACATTGACATTCTCTGCCAGAGCGAGCCGCAGGTGGACTATCAGGGCTGTCTGGCCATCAACTGCGGCGACAATAACTACGTGAAAGACGTGACCTTCGACAACATTCGCATCGAACAGCTCCATCAGGGCAGCATTCTCCAGCTGAAGGTGGGCTACAACCAGAAGTACTGCACCGCCCCCGGCCGTGGCATTGAGAACGTGACCTTCCGTAATGTCCGCTACCGTGGGCAGCCGCCCTACATGTCAGTCATTACCGGCTACGATGCCTCGCGCACGGTCAGGAACATCACCTTCGAGGGGCTGAAAATCAACGGGCGCACCATCTACGACGACATGCCCGGCAAGCCGAAGTGGTATGCCACTTCTGACTACGTGCCCATCTTCGTTGGCTCTCATGTGGAAAACCTTATTTTCCGAAAATAGCAAGGCGTTGGTGGTAAGTGTTTGCGGGAGTTAGGCGGGTTTCTGCTGAAAGTGAAGCATCTGTGCTGAGAAGGTCCTTCATTTGCCGCTCTTTTGGGTCAGTTCAACGGCCTCTTTCCCCGTCAGATGCTCAATGTCAAAGCGGATGGCCAGCATCCGCTGCAGTCCGCTATCCAACTCTTTTTGCAGGGCTTCACTCTGGTTGGGGTTGTATTTGTTGCCAATCAGCCTCGCCGCTGCCAGTTTCTCGGCTTCGTTCTCGACGATGTGGACTTGGCCAAAGGCTATCACACTGCGGAAGAACGTAGTGTACTTCTCTGGTTTCACATCATCTTGGGCGACGACACAGAAAGAAGCCTTGCTGCACCGCTTGATGGCATCTACCTTGTGGCCGTTCTGCGCACTGTGGAAGTAGAGCCTGCCTTCGGAGTAGGCGTAGCTGAGGGGTACGCTGTACGGATAGCCGTTGTCACCCAGTAGAGCCAAGACGCCAGACGTGGCCCTTTGCAAGATGCCAATACTTTCCTCTTGCGGCAGTTGCTGGCGTTTCCGCCTCATTTCCCTGAATAGTTCCATGTTCAAGACAGTTCCTTTCAAGGCTTGTTATTTCTGTTTCTCCAAAATCAGCGGCATGATTTCCTGTTCAAAGATATCGCGCTTGATGATTCTGTAGTGCGGGTGGTAGGTCTCCCGATAGTCGGGCGAATGGCTGATGACATATTTCCCCATCGCCAGCACACTCTCCAGAAAGTCCTTGTCTTCGCTGTAGTTGGGCAGCTGAAGCTGCATGCGGTCAATAGTGCCTATAATCCTTTGCCACTGCTCGTTCCATTCGTTCACCGACGGGCGCTTCTCTGCGGTGGCACTGCGTATGAACGCGTTGAGCAGCACTTCCTCAGGAACTGTTCCCTCCATGACCGTTCTGATGCTCACGCGAAAGTAGTTGCCGTTGATGCCGCATGGCTCATAGCTCCACGACTGCAAGTCTTCCAGCCGGGTGGCTATCAGTTCCTCATCAAGATAGTCCTTGGCACTGTAGTAGTCAGACACCAGATGCTCAGCCCCCATATAGTCCTGGAAGCACGATTTGTAGATGTCGAGAAGCCGGGTCTTCGGGTAGGCTTTTATCTGCTTTTTCACGAATTTCTCAATGGTCTTCTCTGCCGACATGCTCATGGGCAGCATCAGCATCAGCAAAAATAGCAGTTTTCTCATAGCTTCTCTGTTAGTGTGCGTAGCTGTTGTCTTGACTTCTTTCATCTTCATTGCCCCGCCCCTTTGGGATTGGCGCGGCAAAGGTATAAAATTTGTTCCAATTAACCGTGCTTTTTATAGGCTTATTATAGCATAATAAGAAAAATTAAGATACGCCCATTTCACCCGCTCCCTGCTTCGCTCGCCGTTTGCC
>JAFLSH010000013.1 GCA_022511055.1 Prevotella sp.
CAAATCTGAAAGAATGGCACCAGCCACTTGCCGCAGCAGCAAAATCAGCTTTGCCGGCTGCCCTTGTAAGCCGTTGTATGATAAATAATCAGGTTTTATTTTGGAACATTGAAATAAAAATGCTACCTTTGTGCCGCCAAAAGCCGTGGCATCAGAAAAATCAGACAGTTAAACCAAACATATATTGTAGATATGATTAACATTACATTCCCAGATGGCTCTGTTCGCTCGTATGAGCAGGGCGTGACTGGCTACCAGATTGCCGAGAGCATTTCGCCTGCTCTGGCGCGCAGCGTGCTTAGCTGCGGTGTGAACGGCGAGACCGTGGAACTGAATCGCCCCATTACGGCAGATGCGAAGATTGAACTCTACAAGTGGGAAGATGCTGAGGGCAAGCACACGTTCTGGCACACCTCGGCCCACCTGCTGGCAGAGGCGCTGCAAGAGCTTTATCCCGGCATTCAGTTCGGCTTTGGCCCGGCTGTGGAAAACGGCTTCTTCTATGATGTGTTGCTGAAAGACGGCGAGAGCATCAGGGAGAGTGACTTCCCGAAGATTGAGCAGAAGATGAAGGAACTGGCCTCGAAGAAAGAGCCTGTCGTGCGCAGGGAAGTGTCAAAGGCCGATGCTCTGAGGGAGTTTGCCGCCGATGGCCAGACCTACAAGTGCGAGCATATTGAGCAAGACCTTGAAGATGGTACTATCACGACTTATACACAGGGAAACTTCACTGACCTCTGCCGCGGTCCGCACCTCGTGGACACGGGCGAGATTAAGGCCATCAAGCTGACCAGCGTGGCCGGCGCATTCTGGCGTGGCGATGCCACGAAGCAGCAGTTGCAGCGCCTGTATGGCATCACCTTCCCCAAGAAGAAGATGCTCGATGAGTATCTTGTCATGCTCGAAGAGGCCAAGAAGCGTGACCACCGCAAGATAGGCAAGGAGATGGAGCTGTTCATGTTCTCAGAGAAAGTGGGCAAGGGCCTGCCCATCTGGCTGCCGAAAGGCACTGACCTGCGCCTGCGCCTGCAAGACCATCTGCGCAAGGTGCAGAAGCGCTACGGCTATCAGGAGGTCATCACGCCGCACATCGGCGGCAAGAGCCTTTATGTAACCTCTGGCCACTATGCCCACTACGGTCAGGACTCCTTCCGGCCAATCACCACGCCGGAAGAGGGCGAAGAGTATATGCTGAAGCCCATGAACTGCCCCCACCACTGCGAGATATTCGCGTGGAAGCCCCGCTCATACAAAGACCTGCCGCTGCGCATTGCCGAGTTCGGAACGGTCTACCGCTATGAGCAGAGCGGCGAGCTGCACGGACTGACCCGCGTGCGCTCGTTCACGCAAGATGATGCCCACCTCTTCTGCCGCCCCGACCAGGTGAAGCAGGAGTTCCTCAACGTCATGGACATCATCGGCATCGTGCTGACAGCCTTCGGCTTCAACTTCGAAGCACAGATTTCGCTCCGCGACCCCGAAAACCACGAGAAATACGTGGGCACTGATGAAGACTGGGCGCTGGCCGAGCGGGCCATCGTCGAGGCTTGCGAGGAGAAGGGGCTCAACGCCAAGGTGGAATATGGCGAGGCGGCTTTCTACGGCCCGAAGCTCGACTTCATGATTAAGGATGCCATTGGCCGCCGCTGGCAGTTAGGCACCATACAGGTAGACTACAATCTGCCCAAGCGCTTCCAGCTGGAGTACACAGACGAAGACAACCAGAAGAAAACGCCCGTGATGATTCACCGCGCGCCGTTTGGCTCGCTGGAGCGCTTCACCGCCGTGCTGATTGAGCATACCAGCGGTCACTTCCCGCTCTGGCTCACGCCTGAGCAGGTGGCCATTCTGCCGCTGTCGGAGAAATACAACGACTACGCCCAGGAAGTCTGCAAGAAGTTCGGCGAGGGTGGTGTGCGCGCCACCATCGACCTGCGCAACGAGAAGCTGGGCCGCAAGATTCGCGACAATGAGCTGAAGCGCATTCCCTACATGGTCATTGTCGGCGAGAAGGAAGCAGCAGACGGCACCGTGGCCGTGCGCCCGCAGGGTGGCGGCGAGCAGAGTGTGCAGACCATTCAGGCGTTTATAGACGAAGTGAACGCCAAGGTGCAGGAGATGACCAAGGATTTCTGAAACCCTGCCGCCACATGACATTTGCATAGTCAGGTGTGCCCCTCGGCACACCTGATTTTGTTTTCGCCGGCCGGAAAGTTGCGGAAAAGCGGCCGGAAAGGAAAAAATATTTGTTGATTTATTTTGCCAATTCATTGATTTGTTGTATCTTTGCAGCCGATTTCTAAAAAATAGTTGATGAAGAATGACAAAATAAAGAATCAGTACCGTATTAACGAGCAGATTCGAGTACGTGAAGTGCGCATTGTCGGCGACAACGGGTCAACCGTCGTTCCGACACGCGATGCTTTGAACATGGCGCGTGAGCAAGGGGTCGATCTCGTCGAGATTTCGCCTAACGCCAACCCGCCTGTGTGCCGTCTTATCGACTATTCAAAGTTCCTTTATCAGCAGAAGAAGCGCCAGAAGGAAATGAAGGCCAAGCAGACGAAGGTGGAAGTCAAGGAAATACGCTTCGGACCGCAGACCGATGAACACGACTACCAGTTTAAGCTGAAACACGCCCGCGAATTCCTGGAAGAAGGAAACAAGGTGCGTGCCTACGTGCTGTTCCGTGGTCGTAGCATCCTGTTCAAAGAGCAGGGCGAAGTGCTGTTGCTGCGGTTTGCCAACGACTTGGAAGAATACGGAAAGGTGGAGTCCATGCCGTCGCTCGAGGGCAAGAAGATGTTCCTCTACCTGGCTCCCAAGAAGGCAGGCGAGAAGAAGAAGAGCCAGCAGGCGCGCGACCGTGAGGCCGCTGCCGCTGAGACGAAGGAGAACGCGCGCCAGACCAGCCAGCCCGTGGCAGACATTGATGCCGAGACACCGGCCAATGGCGGTCTGTTCGCCAATGCGAAGATTAGCGCCGAGGCGCTGAAGAAGCTGACGGAAACAGAGGATTAGTGCCCTGAGGCTCGCACTCCAGAAAGAAAGAAGAATGAAAAGGTGCGCTGCGCCCGGTATATGCGTTGCCACCGCTTAATAGTAACAATTAAACAATTAAAAAACAATGCCAAAAGTAAAGACAAACTCCGGTGCAAAGAAGAGGTTTTCGTTCACCGGTACAGGTAAGGTTAAGAGAAAGCACGCTTTCCACAGCCACATTCTGACAAAGAAGACCAAGAAGCAGAAGCGCAATCTTGTGCATTCTACTATCGTTGACCCTTCAAACATGAAGCAGGTTCGTGATCTGCTGTGTCTCCGTTAACCCTATTGTCTAACATCTTTAAAGTAAGAAAACTATGCCAAGAAGTGTAAATCACGTTGCATCAAGAGCAAAGCGTAAGAGAATTTTGAAGCTCACCCGTGGCTACTTTGGAGCCCGTAAGAATGTTTGGACAGTAGCCAAGAACACTTGGGAGAAAGGTCTGACCTATGCCTATCGTGACCGCCGTAACAAGAAGCGCGCCTTCCGCAGCCTGTGGATTCAGCGTATCAACGCCGCCGCTCGTCTGGAAGGTATCAGCTACTCAGTGCTGATGGGTAAGCTCAACAAGGCTGGCATCGAGATTAACCGCAAGGTACTCGCTGACCTGGCTATGAACAACCCCGTGGCTTTCAAGGCCATTGTCGACAAGGTTAAGTAAGAACATACAGGGCGAACACGAGTTCGCATTGACTTGCAGAAACAGCATCCCGCAATCTCCGAGAGGTTGCGGGATGCTTGTTTTCTTCTGCAAGCAACGCCATCCGCTTGCCAGGCTGATGGCGTTGCCGGTGGTGTCGGGCTGGTTTGGCCAGCCGTTACTTCGCTTCAACCACGAGTACGGTGCTGACACTCCAGAAACGGGCGGGGTTGGTGATTTTCAGCACACAGCCGCTGTTGCCCCGCGCCTCGATGGTGTAGGCATCTGCGGGCTGGCTGGTCAGCACTTTGGCAGACTTGGTCGGCACGATAATCTCTGTCAGGGTGCGCTTGTCTGCGCGCGTGAACTGCTCCTTCTTGATTGAGGCAACATCCAGCTTGGCTTTCTTCAGGAATCCGCCTGCGAGCAGCCCCATCTGCTTGAGCTGGTTGTCAGAGCCCACGGTGTAGTAGACGGTGTTCATGGCTGCGTCTTGGCTGGCCAGTTGCTCGCGCTGCTGCACGTTTTCCTCCTCCATGTCGGCAATGGTCGAGTTGGAAGCCTCGAGCTGCGATTCCAGGTCGCGGATGTCAAGGTCTTGCTGCTTGATGATTTCCTCCATCTGCGCAATGGTGGCCTCGCGGGTGCTGAGTTCCCTCTGCAGGTGTTCCACCAGGGCGCTGAGCTTGCCTATCTTGTCGTTGCGGCCCTTCAGCTGCTTCTCCAGCTCGCTCAGTTTGTTCTTGTTCTCGTCAAGCATGTCCTTGAGGGTGCGTATGTTCGCCAGCATTTCCTGCCGGGAAATCTGGTTGCCGTCTCCGGCTGCCTTGCGAATCATGCTTTGGCCTATGGCAACGGAGTCAAGGCAGGTCGACACGTCGGCCAGCGTGGTCGTCAGCTCGTCAATGATGTCTTGTTTCTGCTCGTTGGCACGGTCAAGCGAGTCTCTTGAGTTCTTCAGCCGCTCTGTCTCATTGCCGCTGCCGCATGACAGCCACAAGGTCAGCACCATGATGCCTGCGAAAACTGCGGCACCTACGCAAATCATAAGTTTCTTCATAATCATTATACTTTTAAGGTTTGTAATTCATTATCATCTTTCGTTCTTTTAGCTTCATCTTTGCAAACCGCCGCCATTCCTGGGCGCCCTGTTGCCGGCAGAGGTCCGGGTAGTCCGGGTCGTTCATGTGCCTGTAGGCTTCCATCTCGAATGGGTTCAGCAGGTAGGCTTCGCGCCGCTGCCGCTTGCCGAGCGGCAGGTCGCGCAGGTAGTAGCCGATGTACAGCACATAGAACCAGAGCCATGAGTCGTGGCAGGCTTGTGCCTGTCTGAGATGTATCATCTCGTGGTTTTTTGTTGCGTTGTAGTTGTTGTTCAGCAGTCTGGCAGCCTGCTCGGAATGAGTCAGTATGTGGCCGAAGAAAGTCAGTGCCTGATAGCTCTTCCCCAGCCAGAAGCCGTTGCTGTGGGCAGGCATGTCGCTGAGGCGGCTTGGCCGCTTGGCGCGCAGCATCATGGGTACTATTAGTAGTGGGTTGTCCATGTGGCTGCAAAGATACGAAAAAAACACAGACTAATCATTGGCTTTTGGGAACATTAACACAAATTTGAGCGCAAGTGCCGGCCGACACGCCCCAACAAACTTACCATATCTTTTGCTTGTTTCGCGGAAATTACGTAACTTTGCAGAAAAATCATGCCCCATGAACGAGAAAGACCGAATCCAGGAACTGCGCAAACAGCTGCATGCGCACAACTACCGTTACTATGTGCTAAACCAGCCTGTCATCACTGACCAGGCGTTTGATGCCTTGATGCGCGAACTGCAAGAGTTGGAGCAAAGGCATCCTGAGCTGCATGATGACAATTCGCCGACACAGCGCGTGGGCAGTGACCTTCAGACCGGCTTCCGCCAGGTGCCTCACAAGTATCCTATGCTGTCGTTGGCCAATACCTATAGCGAGCAAGATGTGCGCAGCTGGTATGACAGTGTCAGCAAGGGGCTGGCCGGCGAGCCTTTCGAGGTGTGCTGCGAGCTGAAGTATGATGGTCTGAGCATCTCGCTGATGTATGTCGATGGGCGTTTGACACAGGCAGTGACCCGGGGCGATGGCGTACAGGGAGATGATGTAACGGCAAACGTGAAAACCATCCGCTCCATCCCGTTGGTGCTGGGCGGCGGTGCGGCCGGCGGAGCGGCAGACGGCGCAGGCAGCCCCGGATTGTTCGACTTGCCGGCGCCTTATCCCCGCGAATTTGAAATCCGTGGCGAGATACTGATGCCATGGCACTCGTTTGAGCGGCTGAATCGTGAGCGTGAGGCGGCAGAAGAGCCGCTCTTTGCCAATCCGCGCAATGCTGCCAGCGGCACTCTGAAGAGTCTGGACTCTCGGGTGGTGGCTGCGCGCCAGTTGGATGCCTATCTCTACTACCTCTTGGGCGAGCAGCTGCCCGCCGAGACCCATTACGACAACCTTGAGGCTGCGCGCCAGTGGGGATTCAAGGTGTTTGAGGGCATGAAGAAGGTGCAGACGGTAGAAGAGGTACTCGATTTCATCAGCTATTGGGATTCGGAGCGTAAGAATCTGCCCGTGGCTACTGATGGTATTGTGCTGAAGGTCAACTCGCTGCGCCAGCAGCGCGCGCTGGGCTTCACGGCCAAGTCGCCCCGCTGGGCCATTGCCTATAAGTTCAAGGCTGAGCGCGAACTGACACGGCTGCTTGAGGTAACCTATCAGGTGGGGCGCACGGGAGCGGTGACCCCCGTGGCCAACATGGAGCCGGTGCAGCTGGCGGGCACAACCGTGCGCCGCGCCACGCTGAATAACGAAGACTTCATCAAGAGTTTTGACCTGCATATCGGTGACTATGTCTACGTGGAGAAGGGCGGCGAAATCATTCCCAAGATTGTGGGGGTCGATTTGGAGCGCCGCCCAGTCATCGCCCAGCCCGTTCAGTTCATCAGGCGCTGCCCCGAGTGCGGCACTCCCCTGGTGCGCTATGAAGATGAGGCTGCCTGGTATTGTCCGAATGACACCAGCTGCCCGCCGCAGATAAAAGGCCGCATAGAGCATTTCATTGCCCGCCGGGCCATGAACATTGATTCGCTCGGCCCCGAGACGGTCGATGAATACTACCGCCGCGGGCTGATTCGCAATGCGGCTGACCTCTATGACATTCAGGTGCAGCAAATCAACGGTGATGGCTCGCGCACCAAGTCGGCGCAGAAAATTGTCAGCGGCATTGCCGCTTCCAGGGAAGTGCCTTTCGAGCGCGTGGTCTTTGCGTTGGGCATCCGCTTTGTCGGCGAGACTTCTGCCCGATTGCTGGCTCGCCATTTCAAGAACATAGATGCGCTGATGTCGGCTGGGCTGGCTGAGTTAGAGGAAGTGGAAGGCATTGGCGAAATCATGGCCAAGAGCATCATCGGCTATTTCCATGATGAGAGTAACCGCCAGTTTGTCGAGCGCCTGCGTGGCTATGGCCTGCAAATGGCGCTTTCCGAGGCGCAGACTGCTGCCGCCAGCGATAAATTGGCAGGCAAGTCCATTGTCATCAGCGGCGTTTTCGCCCAGCATAGCCGTGATGAATATAAACTAATCATTGAGCAGCATGGCGGAAAGAACGTTGGCAGCATCAGCGGAAAGACTTCTTTCATCTTGGCGGGCGACAACATGGGGCCTTCAAAGCTCGAGAAGGCACAGAAGTTAGGTGTTCCCATCGTCAGCGAAGAGGAATTCCTCAGCATGCTCGAATAATCACCATTCGCTTGTGCGCGTAAAGGCAGTCTGCGCCTTAGACACGCATGAGTTCGCTGATAATCATGTCACTGACAAAGATACCCTGGCGTGTCAGCCGCAGATGACCATCCGTATGTGCCAGCAGCTGCTGGCTGATGAACGGCTCTGCCGCCCGTAGGCAGAACTGCCGGTCTGCCGTGCTGAGAGTGTCAAGGCAAAGTCCTTCGCAGGTGCGCAGACTCAGCATAACCGTGTCGTTATATCGGGTTGTTTCGTCTATCACTTCCTGTTCGGCATCAGGCTTTCCCTGCTCTATGCCTTCCATGTAGCGTTTAAGGTCGCTGACATTCCACCGGCGTGTAGCCAAGTCATAACTATGGGCTGCTGCTCCCAGCCCGATGTAGGGTATGCCTGTCCAATAGCTGCTGTTGTGGCGGGAACGGAAAGACGGCATGCTGCCGGCTGGGTGTTGTTGGCCGGGTGTTGCTGCTTTTGCAAAGTTTGAGATTTCGTAATGCTCGAAACCGGCGGCGGCAAGGCGGTCAACGAGCGCATAGTACATCTCGCGCTCGGTCTCTTCGTCTACCACGTTGGTTAGCGCGGCCTTTTGCTCGTAGAGCGGGGTGCCTTCTTCATAGCTGAGGCAGTAGGCCGACAGATGCTCAGGCTTCAGAGCCAAAGCCTGACTGATGTCTTGTTGCCAGTCGGCGAGTGTCTCGCCGGGAAAGCCGTAAATCAGGTCTATGCTGATGTTGCCTATGCCTGCCGCGCGCAGCCGGCTGACAGCCTGCGCCACTTGGGCGGCCGAATGGCGGCGGCGGATAAACCGCAGGCGCTGGTCGTTGAAGGTTTGCGCCCCCATGCTGACACGGTTGACTGGCAGCGAGCGCAGAAACGTGGCAAATGTCTCGGTCACATCATCAGGATTGCACTCGATGGTCACTTCCGCATCAGCTTTCACTTTGTAGTGTGTATAGATATGGTCGAAAAGCTGACTGAGCTGCTCCTGGGTCAGCTGCGAAGGGGTGCCGCCGCCCAGATAGATGGTGCCAATCTCCTCGGCCGATGGTCTCAAATCCATCTCGCGGCAGAGGGCATCGACATATCGCTGGCGCCACTGAAGAGCCGTTGTCGAATAGAACGCACAATAACTGCAACGGCTTTTACAAAAGGGTATATGTAAGTAAATTCCTGCCATTTCTGCTGCAAAAGTACTAATATTGTTTAATATTTGAAAGTTTTCTTTGGTGTTTTCACAAAAAGTGGCTAACTTTGATACCGATTTCACAAAAAGCAAGACAATTTTATTACCAAAATCTAAAAACAATATGAAAGTCTATCAGACAAACGAAATCAAAAACATCGCGCTGCTTGGCAGTGCGGGTAGTGGCAAGACAACTCTTGCCGAGGCAATGCTTTACGAAGCTGGTATTATCAAGCGCCGTGGCTCTGTGGAACAGAAGAACACTGTCAGCGACTACTTCCCTGTGGAACAGGAGTACGGCTATTCGGTCTTCTCAACCGTACTTCACACCGAATGGAACGGCAAGAAGCTGAACATTATCGACTGTCCGGGGTCAGATGACTTTGTTGGCGGTGTTATCACTGCCCTGAATGTCACTGACCAGGCTGTCATTGTGGTGAACGGCCAGTACGGCCCGGAAGTAGGCACTATGAATGCTTTCCGTTACACGGAGAAGCTGGAGAAGCCTGTCATCTTCCTGGTAAACCAGCTCGACCGTGACAACTGCGACTTTGATGTCATTCTGTCAAACCTGAAAGAAGTGTACGGCCCGAAGTGTGTGCCCGTGCAGTACCCCATTGCCACTGGTGCCGGTTTCAATGCGGTCATTGATGTGCTGCTGATGAAGAAGTACTCGTGGAAACCTGAGGGTGGAGCGCCCATTATTGAGGATATCCCTGCCGACCAGATGGAAAAGGCACAGGAATTGCATGCCGCCTTGGTTGAGGCTGCCGCCGCCAATGATGACACGCTGATGGAGAAGTTCTTCGAGAGCGAGCATCTGTCTGAAGACGAGATGCGTGAAGGCATCCGCAAGGGTCTTGTAACCCGTAGCATCTATCCCGTGTTCTGCGTTTGCGCAGGCAAGGATATGGGTGTCCGCCGCCTGATGGAGTTCCTTGGCAATGTCGTTCCATTCGTGAGCGATATGCCGAAGGTGAAGAACGTGGCTGGCCAGGAAGTGGCCGCTGATGTTTCAGCTCCCGTTTCGCTCTATTTCTTCAAGACAGGTATCGAGCCCCACATTGGCGAAGTGTCTTATTTCAAGGTCATGAGCGGTACGGTGAAGAGCGGTGATGACCTGACTAACGCAGACCGCGGCTCAAAGGAGCGCATAGGCACGCTCTATGCCTGCGCCGGTGTCAACCGTATTCAGGTTGACCAGCTGGCAGCTGGAGATATCGGCTGCACCGTGAAGCTGAAGGATGTAAAGACAGGCAACACGCTGAACGCCAAGGAACTGGACTACAAGTTCAACTTCATTAAGTATCCCAACTCTAAGTTCTCTCGCGCCATCAAGGCCGTAAACGAGGCTGAGACAGAGAAGATGATGGCTGCCCTGACCAGAATGCGCCAGGAAGACCCGACTTGGGTGGTTGAGCAGTCGAAGGAGTTGCGCCAGATTATTGTTCACGGTCAGGGTGAGTTCCACCTGCGCACTTTGAAGTGGCGTTTGGAGAACAACGAGAAGATTAACATTGAGTACGTGGAGCCGAAGATTCCCTATCGTGAGACTATCACGAAGATGTCTCGTGCCGACTATCGCCACAAGAAGCAGTCTGGTGGTGCAGGCCAGTTCGGTGAGGTGCATCTCATTGTTGAGCCTTACACAGATGGCATGGAAGACCCGACTTCGTTCAAGATTAACGGTCAGGAGTTCAAGATGAACATCAAGGGCAAGGAAGAAGTGCAGCTTGAATGGGGCGGTAAGCTCGTGTTCATCAACTCTGTGGTTGGTGGTGCCATTGATGTGCGTTTCATGCCTGCTATTCTGAAGGGTGTCATGGAGCGCATGGAGCAAGGCCCGCTCACTGGCTCATACGCCCGTGATGTGCGTGTCATTGTCTATGATGGTAAGATGCACCCCGTTGACTCTAACGAATTGTCGTTCATGCTGGCTGCCCGTAACGCCTTCTCGGCTGCCTTCCGTGAGGCAGGCCCGAAGGTGCTGGAGCCCATCTATGACCTGGAAGTGCTGGTGCCCGCCGACTACATGGGCGATGTGATGTCTGACTTGCAGGGTCGCCGTGCCATTATCATGGGTATGGACTCTGAGGCTGGCTATCAGAAGCTGTCTGCCAAGATTCCTCTGAAGGAGCTGGCAAGCTACTCGATTGCCCTCAGCTCGCTGACGGGTGGCCGTGCTTCGTTCTCGACCAGTTTCAGCAGCTACGAACTCGTGCCAAACGATATCCAGCAAGAACTCATCAAGCAGCATGAGGCAGAGATGAAGGAAGAGGATTAAGTTAGCATTCCCGGAGATGGGAGCAAGGAAAGAGCCTTTTCGAAACCAGACTTAGGGTTTCTGAAAAGGCTCTTTTCGTTGTATTTGCCTATTTGATGGGAATAATCAGAATCATGCGGGTGCCATTGTGGTAGTCTTTGTCAATGTCAAGCGTACCGCCGAGCAGAATGGCAATCTTACGGCTCATAGACAAACCGATGCCCAAGCCTTGTTTGAAGGAATCCAACTTATAGAAATGCTCAAACACTTGTTCGCTGCGTTCCTCTGGAATGCCGATGCCAGTATCTGTAACGGCGAAGTACATCTTGCTATCGTCAGCGTTCTTGCTGACCGAAAGTTCGACTTGCCCCTTTTCTGTGAACTTCAAGGCATTGCTCAGCAACTGCTGAAGAATGCGCTCAATGGCATTCTGATTACTTTGTATGACAAAATCGTTTGACAGGCTGGATAGGAAGCTGAGCGCCAGCCGCCCCTTGTTGCTATCTTCCTCTGTTTTCTCCATCAGCTGGCGGCAGAAATCGTTGACGACAATCAGGTCATCTCGGCGATAGCGCTCCCTGGTCTCATCTAAGGAGACTTCCAACAAGTCATTGACAATGTCGATAATGGCAGCGGTGTTCTGTTCGATGGCCTGCAGCAGTGTGGTGCGCTCCTTTTTCTCTAATTCAAACCGGGGGTTACTGACAACCTGGGCGTAGCCCGTAATGATGTTCAGCGGGGTGCGCACTTCATGGCTGATGTGCTTGATGAAGTTGTTCTTCATGCGCTCTGACTCCTTTGCTTCATTAAGCGCCGCTTCCAGCTGCTCGTTCTGACTGAGGATTTGCTTCTGATGGCGCCGATGGCTGAAATAGCGGGAGATAATCAGCATGAGAGCCACTACCAGCAGGGCGATAACGGCAGTCAGCCAAAATTCGCGCTCCCTTGCCGCTTTTTCGTTGAGCTTGGCAACATCTATGGCCGTGTTGATTTCATTGATGTTGTTGAAAAGCAGGTCATTGTTGAGCGAGTCGCGGAGTTCTCTCCGTCTGGCCGTTTCCTTCACTGCCAGCTCATAGTACCCCATCATCTCGTAAATCCGAACACGGATATCGCAGCGCCTGATATCATCATAATCCTGCGATTCCTTGTTGAGCAGCCACAGCGCTTCATTGTATTTGCCGTTGAAGGCATCTTCCATGGCTTGCAGGACATGCTCTCCGTTATGGTCGAGCAGGGCACTGCGCTTGGAGTAGTCAGACAGCTCTCGCAAGTTCTCGAAAAATGCCTCTTTTTCTCCACTAAAGAACAATATCTGCCCCTTGGTAGTGAGATACACTTTATAGTAGAGCGAATCATGTGAAATAACATGCCCCATCTGGTCAATCCACTGCTTTGCCTCGTCAATATCCCGCGTGGTGGTGATGGCGGCCAGCTGTGAGTAAAGGTGAGCCAACCCCGTGCTGTCTTTGGCGTTGATGTTCTTGAGCGCTTCCTGATAGTAGTGTATGGATATGCGATAGTTGCCTCTCAGCTCGAAGATGTTGGCCAGCGACATATAGGGCAGTTCGTAGTACTTGCTGTCACTGGCTTTCATGTCTTCAAGCAGGTTGCTGGCTTTCACGATGGCTTTATAGGAATATCCATGCTCTGCATCATAGAAAATCTCGTTCTGCCGAATCTTGTAATAGGAGAGCATTTCGCCCTTTTTCAGAAAATTACTCTGCAACTGCTCGGAAGTCTTATAGAACTCCTCCGCCCTGTCTGTGCTGAACAACTGGTAATAGCGGTGGTAAAGGGCGAGATGGGCAGAGTCTGTATTTTCCTTCGCCGATGCTGCAAAGGCGAGAAACAATCCGACCAACAAAATGAGCATTTTGCGAGTCATACCAATCGTTATTTAAGATACATACAATAGTGCATTACTTGGCAGGGATAGTCAGAATCATGCGCGTACCATTGTGGTATTCCTTGTCGATGTTAAGTGTGCCGCCTAACAGGATGGCAATCTTACGACTCATAGACAGGCCGATGCCAAGCCCTTGCTTGAAGGAGTCTAACTTGTAGAAATGCTCGAATATTTGTTCGTGGCGGTCTTCTGGGATGCCTATGCCCGTGTCTGCAACGGCGAAGTGCATGCTGTTTCCATCTGCACTCTTGTAGATAGCCAGTTCGACTTGCCCCTCATCCGTGAACTTCAGGGCATTGTTGAGCAGTTGCTGAAGTATGCGTTCCAGACCGCTTTGGTTGCTCGTTATGGTGAACTTATCAGGCAGCTCGCTCTTGAAACAGAGCTTCAGGCGGCCCTTGTTGGCCGTTTCCGCCTCTGACATGATGCGGCGGCAGAAGGCATTGACGGCAATCTCATCATCTCGGCGGTAGCGTTCCTTGCTCTCTTCCTGGGACACTTCCAGCAAGTCATCAATGATATCGGTAATGGCTACCGTGTTCTTCTCTATGGCCTTCAGCAGCGTGTCGCGCTCTTCTTTCTCCAGTTCAAACTCGGGATTGCTGACGATTTGGACATAGCCGGTGATGATGTTCAGCGGGGTGCGCACTTCATGGCTGATGTGCCTGATGAAGATGTTCTTCATGCGCTCAGACTCCTTGGCTTCATCGAGCGCAATCTCCAGTTGCTCGTTCTGCCTGACGATTCGCCTCTGGTAGCGCCGGTGGGTGATATAGCGGGATGCGCTCAGACCGAGGGCGACTATCAGCAGAATGATGACGGCGGTCAGCCACAGCTCGCGTTCCTTTGAGGCTTTCTCGCTGATTCTGGCAATGCCCGCGGCCGCGTTGATTTCGTTAATGTTGCTGAAAAGCAGGTCATTGCTGAGCGAATCCAGCAGGTCTCTGCGCTTGTCTGTCTCTTCCAGTGCCTTGGGGTATTGCCCCATCATCTCATAGACTCTAATCCTGATATCGTAGCACTGAATAGCATCATAGTCCTGTGTCTTTTCATCGAGCAGCTGCAAGGCTTCTTCATACTTGCCGAGGAAGGCGGCATCCATGAGTTTTATGACATGGTCTCCAAACGGATAAGCCGAGGCGTTCTTGTATCCTTTTACGGCTTCATCAAGTTCGCGCCTGGTTTCAAAGTACTCTTTCTTCTCTCCCTTGAAGAATTGTATTCGCGCCTTATGCACAAGATAGGGCTTGTAATCCAATGACGTAGGCGTGAGCATGCTGCCCATGCGCTCGTTCCAGTACCATGCCTTATCCGGGTCGCGCGTAATGTTGGCAGCCGCCAGCTGGGCATATATATTGGCAAGCCCGGCGCTGTCGGTGGGGGCTGTGTTGTCGAGTGATTCCTGATAGTAGTGCAGGGCCATTCGGAAGTTGCCCTGCTGCTCAAAGATGTGGCCTAAGGCGAGATAGACAATGTCATACCGCTTCTCATCGCTCTCTTTCATCTCTTCCAGCAAGTCGTTGGCCTTCTTGATTGCCTTGTAAGTCTCGCCATGCTCTGAATCGTAGAATATCTCGTTTTGCCGCATCATGTAATAATATGCAAATTCCCCCCTGTCGAAATGGTATTTGCACAATAGCTCCGAGTATTTGTAAAACTCTTCCGCATTGTCCGTGTTGTATAGCCGATAGTATTCGCGGGCAATGTTGATAATGGCAGAATCTGGGTCTTCCTTTGCCGATATTGTAAGGGCAAAGAAGAGTCCGGCCATCATCAAGAAAAGTTTACGAATCATGTTTATGGTTTCCTAAATGCTAAATGTTGACAAAAATCAGTGCAAAGGTACGAATTTTTGGCAAATCTGGCAAATTTTTCAGCCTCTTTATGCGCCTGCGCTTGTAGAAATCTCTGTAAAGTGTGTTAGATTCTCTTTTTTCTGTTCGTTATTTGGCATGTAAACTTTACAATCTCGGGCGCACTCGCTTCCGAAACGGCTTGTTGCGGGTCATGTGGTCATGTGGTCATGTGGCGGCGAAGCCATGTGGCGGCATGATGGTGATGCGGCTTTTTGAAAGTGCGTAAGTTTTATATAATCAACTAAAAATACATTTATCTGTTAAATATGACAAATTTAGCGGAAATAATTAACTTAAAATATGGCGGGTTTTAAGAATTGCTGTATCTTTGCAGCATGAAGAAGAGTACGATATGGATTATAGCCGTGGTGATGGGGCTGTCATTCGCCGGGTTGCTGTTCCTTCAGCTGTCTTACATTGAGCAGATGGCAAAGATGAAGAAAGAACAGTTCGACGAGTCGGTGAACCGCAGTCTTTATCAGGCATCGCGTAACCTTGAGATGAACGAGACGCTCCGCTATCTGGAAAAGGATGTCAACGAGACGGAGCGGCGGGCTTTCAGGAAGGACTCGGTCATGGCGCAGTCAGGCCGGCTGAACGACGTGATACAGCACACCCATCAGTACTCTGTTTCGGGCAAGGATGGCACCATCTACTCCTCGTTTGAGCTGAAGACCATCACTACCAAGCCGGCCACCATTCCGAAGGCCATGATTCTGCATTCCGACAAGAGTTCCATCGACGAAGCCTCGAAGTCATTGCAGGAGATTGTGCGCAACCGCTACATCTACCAGAAGGCCCTGCTCGACGAGGTGGTCTACAACATACTCTACACGGCCAGCAACAAGCCGCTGAAGGAGAGGGTGAACTTCAAGTCGCTCGACCATGACATTCGCACCGAGCTGCTGAACAACGGGGTCAGCATTCCCTACCATCTCACGGTGTCGACGACCGACGGGCGCGAGGTCTACCGCTGCCCGGAATACTCAGAGAAGGGCAAGGAGTACACCTACGAGACGGTGCTTTTCCGCAACGACCCTTCGCCGCGAATGGGCGTGGTGCGCATTCACTTTCCCGATGTCAGTTCCTACATCTTCTCCAGTGTCCGCTTCATGATTCCCGCAATGGTGTTCACGGTGGTGCTGCTGGTGACCTTCATCTTCACCATCTTCATCATTTTCCGCCAGAAGCGCTACACGGAGATAAAGAACGACTTCATCAACAACATGACCCACGAGCTGAAGACCCCCATCACCAGCATCTCGCTGGCCGCCCAGATGCTGGGCGACGACTCCGTGCCGAAGAGCCCGCAGATGACAAAACACCTCGGCGGGGTTATCAACGACGAGTCGAAGCGCCTGCGCTTCCTGGTCGAGCGGGTGCTGCAAATGTCGATGTTTGACCGCAAGACCGCCTCGTTCAACAAGGAGGAGCTTGACCTGAACGAGCTGCTGGAGTCGATTGCCAGCACCTTCTCGCTGCGCGTGGAGCATACGGGCGGGCATATCTACACAGAGATTGAGGCCGTTGACTCTGCCATCTTCGTTGACGAGGTGCATTTCCAGAATGCCATCACCAACCTGATGGACAACGCCGTGAAATACCGCAATCCCGACCGACCGCTCGACCTCTACATACGCACGTGGAACACGAAGGACCGCCTCTGCTTCTCTATCCGCGACACGGGCCTGGGCATCAAGAAGGAAGACGTGAAGAAAATCTTCGACCGCTTCTACCGCGTACACACGGGTAATGTCCACGACGTGAAGGGCTTCGGTCTGGGACTGGCATACGTGAAGAAAATCATCTCGCTGCACGATGGCGACATCAAGTGCGAGAGCGAGCTGGGCAAGGGCACGACGTTTACCGTGACACTGCCCATACTGAAAGAGACATCATAATATTAACCAACAAAAAAGTAAAGACGATTATGGAAGACAATTTGAAAATTCTTCTTTGCGAAGACGATGAAAACCTCGGAATGCTTCTCCGTGAGTATTTGGCATCCAAGGGTTACGAGGCAGAACTCTGCGCCGACGGCGAGGCTGGCTTCAGGGCCTTCCTGAAGTCGAAGTTCGACATCTGCGTACTCGACGTGATGATGCCCAAGAAAGACGGCTACACCCTGGCCAAAGAGATTCGCCAGGCCAACGCCGACATGCCCATTATCTTCCTCACTGCCAGGACGCAGAAGGACGACATTCTCGAAGGCTTCAAGAACGGTGCCGACGACTACATCACCAAGCCGTTCTCCATGGAGGAGCTTGTGCTGCGCATTGAGGCCATACTGCGCCGTGTGCGCGGCAAGAAGAGCAAGGAGTCGACCCTCTACCACATTGGCGACTTCATCTTCGACACCCAGAAGCAGCTGCTGGCCATTGGCGACAAGCAGACCAAGCTGACCACGAAGGAGAACGAGCTGCTGGCCCTGCTCTGCGCGCATGCCAACGAGATATTGCAGCGCGACTATGCCCTGAAGACCATCTGGATTGACGACAACTACTTCAATGCCCGCTCCATGGATGTCTACATCACCAAGCTGCGCAAGCATCTGAAGGACGACCCGAAGATTGAAATCATCAACATTCACGGCAAGGGCTACAAGCTCATCACGCCGGAGGATGAATGACCCGGAAAACCGAGGTTGCCGTGAAAGGGTTGAAGGCACACTGTGGATTGGCGCTGATAGCTGTCGGCGCCATTCTTTTGGCGGTCTGCTACGTGGCCGGCGTTGAGACGAACACCGAGCTGCTGGCAGGGCTGGCGCTCATTATTGCGGGCTTCAGCCTGCATATATGGCTACAGAAACGGGCGGAAAAATATTAAATTCTGTTAAAGTCCGCCCGTTTCCCGTTTCCCTGCTCCCGTTTCTCGTTAAAAATGATTACCTTTGCACCCGCTTTCAAAGCAAGTAAACATTTATTAATTAATTTCTTAGTATGAATCAATACGAAACCGTTTTCATTTTGACTCCCGTTTTGTCTGATGACCAGATGAAGGAAACGGCTGGAAAGTTCATGAAAGTTCTCACTGACAATGGTGCAGAAATCCTGAACGAAGAAGCCTGGGGATTGAAGAAGATGGCCTATGCTATTCAGAAGAAGTCGACAGGTTTCTACTACCTGGTAGAGTTCAAGGCAGAGCCATCAGTGATTAAGACATTGGAAGTGGCCTTCCGCCGCGATGAGCGGGTTATCCGCTTCCAGACTGTTAAACTTGACAAATATGCTATCGAGTACGCCGAGAAGCGTCGGGCAAAGTTTGCTAAAAAAGAGGAGGCTTAAACCATGGCAGAACAGAGCGAAATCCGTTATTTGACTGCTCCTTCTATCGACACGAAGAAGAAGAAGTATTGCCGTTTCAAGAAGAGCGGTATCAAGTATATTGACTACAAAGACCCCGAGTTCCTGAAGAAGTTCCTCAACGAACAGGGTAAGATTCTGCCCCGCCGCATCACGGGCACCTCTCTGAAGTATCAGCGCCGCGTGGCTCAGGCCGTTAAGCGCGCCCGCCAGATTGCGCTGCTGCCTTACGTAACTGACTTGATGAAGTAAACTTTAAGGAGGAAACGCATTATGGAAATTATACTGAAAGAAGATATTATCGGTCTGGGTTACAAGAACGATATTGTGAACGTGAAGTCGGGCTATGGCCGCAACTACCTCATTCCGCAGGGAAAGGCCGTGATTGCCTCACCCTCTGCCCGCAAGGTACTGGCTGAGAATCTGCGCCAGCAGGCTCACAAGCTGGCTGCCCAGAAGGCTGCCGCTGAGGAGAAGGGTAACGCCCTGAACGGCGTGGCTCTCGAGATTGCTGCCAAGGTCAGCGCAACCGGCCAGCTCTATGGCTCTGTCAACACCGCCATTGTGGCTGAGGAGCTGAAGAAGAAGGGCTTCGATGTAGACCGCAAGATTGTCACCATGCGTGACATCAAGACCGTGGGCGACTACGTGGCTCTGGTACACTTCCACAAGGAGGTGGTCATCGAAGTGCCTGTCAAGGTGGTTGCTGAGAACGCCGAGGAACTGAAGGCTGCTGCCAAAGAGGCTGAGGCCGCCGCTGCTCCTGTTGCCGCTGAGGCAGAGGAGGCTCCCGTTGCAGAACAGGAAGCTCCCGCAGCAGAGGAAGAGGCTCCCGCAGCAGAATAATCAGAAAATTCTTAAATCAATAAATAATTATTAACTGCTGTAAAAGGTAATCATTGTTTATTTTAAACACCAAAATCCCGATGGCCCATGGCCACCGGGATTTTTC
>JAFLSH010000130.1 GCA_022511055.1 Prevotella sp.
CTGCTGTAGACGGTTTTGCAGACCGTTGACTAAGCCACTCATCCAAGGCACCTTCAACTTTTTGATGAATGCGGCTGCAAAGGTACTGCTTTTATTTTGAATTGCCAAATTTTTTTGCTTGTTTTTTCTTATTTTCTCTTTCTCTTGAAAACTTCTCCGTGAGTTTTTTCCAAAATTCACCGTTTTTTTTTGCTAAGACTTAGCATGTTTTTATTCTTCTTCCAAGGAAATAGTCAGGGTTTGTATGGTCTTTGAGGTGATGCGGAACTGGTGGCTGGTGCGGCGCGACACCAGCCAGAGTATCTGCCCGGAGGCATCAGTGACAACCAGCTGGCGGCGCTTGTCAAGTAGCGTAAGCCTCTGGTCGGTCATCATGTCACTGACCAGCTTGCTGCCTTTCAGTCCGTAAGGGTGCATGCGGTCGCCCTCGGCAGCGCGGCGAATGGTGAGCGGGAAACGTATGTTGGCGGCATCGAGGGTGGCCACGTTGGGCTGGCGGGAGATGGCGACATCGGCGGAAAGCGCGATGCGCAGCCGCCGCCCATCGCAGAGCCTGTAGGTGCCTGGCTCTGGCAGCGACATGGGGCTGAAAGCAGGCGTGCAGGGACTGACGACCAGCTGACCATTGGCAGTCGCTAACTCGTGGGTGCTGCTCAGGAACAGGCGGCCCGGCTGGTTGGCGGCAAGATGGCGGCAGATGTCGGCCACCTGAGCGGAGTTGAAGCCCAGAGGAGTCAGCAGCTCGAAGAGTATGCTCTCTGGCGACGGCGCGGTTGACAGTGCGTGTGTGTCGATGGTCAGTATGTCGCCCTCGCGGCGGCTGACCTTGTCGGCGGTGGTGCTGACTGCCGCATTGTAGACCCGTTCCGCCTCTGCAACGAAGGTGGCAGTCCGCAGAATGTTTCGTGACGTGCCCGGCAGCACGGTGTTCATCAACGGCAGCAGGCGCAGGCGTATCTGGTTGCGCAGGGTCGTGTCGGGCGACAGGTTGGTGGAGTCGGTTACGTAGTCTTGGCCGGCGGACTGAAGGAAGTCGGTTACTTCCTGGCGGGTCAGGCAGAGTAGGGGGCGCACGATATGGCCGTTCCGGGGGCGGATGCCTGTCAGCCCGTGGATGCCGGCACCGTTCATGAGATTCATAAGCAGTGTTTCCACCGCGTCATCAGCCTGATGGGCTACACAGACCGCTTCAGCCCCGATGTCGCGGCGCAGCTGGGCGAAATAGTGGTAGCGCAGCTGGCGCGCAGCCATCTCGATGCTCAGCCGGTGCAGTTCCGCGTATGTCTTCGTGTCAAAGTGGGCAAGGTGGAGGGGCACGTTCAGCCTTTCGCACAGACCCGCCACAAACTGCTCATCGCGCCCGGACTCGCTGCCGCGCAGCTGGAAATTGCAGTGGGCGGCTGCCACACGGTAGCCCAGCCGAAGCATGATGAGCAGCAGAGCCACGCTGTCTGCTCCGCCGCTGAGTGCCACGATGTGCAGCCCGCTGGCCGTCAGTAGCCGCTGGCTGGCGATGTACTGCCTTACTTTCTCCTCAGTTTTCACTATGCGCGCTCTTTTTTCGTTCTTGCGGCGGTTGGGTTATTCCACGTAGAGTACCAGCCCCTTGAGGTATTCGCCCTCGGGGTGGTAGATGTTGATGGGGTGGTCGGCAGGCTGGTGCAGCTGGTGCAGGATGCGCACCTTGCGCCGTGCCAGCGCGGCAGCTGTGAACAACGCATTCTGGAACTGCTCTTTGTTGACAACCTGCGAGCAGCTGAACGTGAACAGAATGCCGCCCGCCTGTATCTTCTGCAAGGCTTTCTGATTCAGACGTATGTAGCCCTTGAGCGCGTTGCGCAGCGCGCCCCGGTGCTTTGCGAATGCGGGCGGGTCGAGGATGACGAGGTCGTAGTTGTTGCCGGCCTGCTCCAGAAACTTGAAGGCATCTTCGCAATATGCCTGGTGGCGACTGTCGGCGGGGAAGTTCAGCTCTACGTTGCGGTTGGTCAGCTCGATGGCCTTTGCGCTGGAGTCCACGGAGTGGACAAGCTCTGCACCGCCCCGCATGGCGTAGAATGAGAAGCCGCCCGTGTAGCAGAACATGTTCAGTACCTTGCGGCCGTGGGCGTAATGTTCTAACAGCGAGCGGTTTTCGCGCTGGTCGACGAAGAATCCCGTCTTCTGCCCCTTCAGCCAGTCGACACCGAACTTCAGGCCGTTTTCCATTGCGATGTTGCTGTCGCTGCCGCCGCAGAGGAAGCCATTCTCGGGCTCCATGAACGGGAGCGTGGTCTCGCTTTTGTAGTAGACGTGCGCGATGCGGTTGTCCATGACCCTCATGAGCTGTTCGGCTATGCGCTGGCGACTGACGTGCATGCCAATGCTATGGGCCTGCATGACGGCGGTCTTGTCATAGATGTCGACAATCAGCCCCGGCAGGCTGTCACCTTCGCCGTGTACCAGCCGGTAGGCGTTGGTGTCAGCTGCGTCTGCCAGCCCCAATGCCTTGCGCAACTCGAGCGCGGACTGCAGTCGCGAGGCCCAGAAACTGTCATCGATACTCTCATCGCTGAAAGTCAGCACGCGCACGGCTATCGAGCCGTTCTGATAGTGCCCGATGGCCATGAACTCGCCTTCGGCATTGACCACTCTCACTACATCGCCCTCGGCAATGCCTTTGTCTATGCGCTGTATGGCTCCCGAAAACACCCAGGGATGGAAGCGCCGCAGGCTCTCGTCTTTAGCTCTCTTTAGTTGTATTTGTTTCATGTTCCTGTATGGTAGGTTGCGTAGGTTGTGTCTTATGCAGCTCGTAGTCGCCGCTCTGCCTCAGCCTGAGGAGTTCTTCGTACAGGTTGATGCAGGCCCAAGCATCGGTGGCGGCATAGGTCTTCTGCTTGTCGGTCAGCGTTTCGCGCTCCCAGTTGGTCAGTTGCTGGCTTTTGCTAATCATGCCTCCGAAGAGGTTGGCATAGAGCTTCTGAAGACTTAAATCTTCAATTCCGATTTCCTTTACAAGATTTTGGATGTCAACGAAATATCCAGGCGTAAATCTGAATATCTTCTTCAGCTCGCGCAGGTCGTCATGCCACGACAGCCCAATCTTTAGTACCGTGGTGTCTTCCAAGAATCGGATGACAGCCGGCGACGGGCCGATGAGGTTGAGCCTGAACAGGAAGCACTGCTGGTGGGTGGCCACCTGCAAGAGTGCCACCTTGTATTGGCGGCCGCGCGTGAACGAGGGGCGTGTCTCGGTGTCTACGCCCAGGATGGGTTGGGTCAGCAGGTAGTTGACTGCCTTCTCCGCCTCTTCGCTGGTAAAGATGACGTGTATGTGGCCATCAAAAGTGACCCTCGGCAGCGATGGAATCAGTCGTTTTTCGTATTTATCGTATATTATTTTTCCCATATAAAGTGTTTATGAGGTGCAAAATTACAAAAAAAATCACGATAAATGATAAAATGTGATTTTTTTCCGTTACTTTTGCACCGAATTTAAGAACAACGTTTGATATGAGCAAGAAAAAAAAGCAGAAAACAAAGACTGCCAAGTCATCAGTTTCATTCTATGAAGCCCTTGGCATTGACGGCATATTCCACAATGAGCGGTTGAACTTCTTCATAGGTATACTGCTCTTCATCTTCTCGATATACCTGATGTGGGCCTTTGTCTCGTTCTTCGTTTCCGGGGCGACCGACCAGAGTGTGATAGAGGAGCTGCGGAGCGGCGAGCTGCTGAATCAGCACCACGAGTTCAGCAACGCCTGCGGCTCGGTGGGTGCCTACCTCTCGTGGTATTTCATCAAGCGCTGCTTCGGCTTGCCGGCATTCCTGATTCCCGCATTCCTGGTGCTGTGTGCCCTGAAGCTGATGCGCGCCTATAGCGTAAACCTGTGGAAGTGGTTTTTCGCCATGATGCTGATAATGATTTGGGCATCAGTGACTTTGGCGAAATTTCTCACGCCAGTCTTCATTGATTCCCACTTCAATTCCGGCGGCGACCATGGCCTGTATGTCTGCCGGCAGATTGAAGGCTTGGTGGGTGCGCCCGGACTGACGGCCATCTTGGCGCTGGTGGCCATAGCCTTCCTTACATACATCAGCGCCGAGACCATCTACGTCATTCGCAAGATGCTCAACCCGGTCAAGTTCTTTACGGACAAGGTGGCCTTCAAGGTGGTTGACTCTTCACAGCCTGCCGATGAGCGCGACAGCTACGAGTCGCAGATTGTCGGCGACCCCGATGTCTACGACAATCCGCAGACTCAGACCGTTGAATTCCCTGACGAGGGAGAGCCTGTGGGCAATGACGGTTTTGGAAAGATGACAACGCCAGCCAATGGACATAAATCCACGAAAGACACTGACGGCAAGGAGATTGGCATGGATATTGACACCATTGTGGAAGAGGAGAAGGCCGACAAGTCTCAGCTCGTAACCGTTGGCGAGAAGGAGCTGGAGCCTTACGACCCAAAGCGCGACCTGGAAAACTATCATTATCCGACACTCAGCCTGCTGAAAGAATATGATGACGACGGCAAACCCTATATAGACATGGCAGAACAGAACGCCAACAAGAACCGCATTGTTGAGGCACTGCGCAATTTCGGCGTTGAAATCTCGTCTATCAAGGCCACGGTGGGACCCACCATCACGCTCTACGAGATAACGCCGGCACAGGGGGTGCGCATCTCGAAAATCCGCTCGCTCGAAGACGACATAGCCCTGTCGCTGGCTGCCCTTGGCATTCGTATCATTGCCCCCATTCCCGGAAAGGGCACTATCGGCATAGAAGTACCGAATGCCAAGCCCGCTATCGTGTCAATGGAGAGCATCTTGAACTCGAAGAAGTTCCAGGAAACCACCATGGAACTGCCTTGCGCCATGGGTAAGACCATCACTAACGAGGTGTTCATGTTCGACTTGGCAAAGTCGCCCCACCTGCTGGTGGCCGGTGCTACGGGTCAGGGTAAGTCAGTCGGCCTGAACGCCATACTGACCTCGCTGCTCTACAAGAAGCACCCTGCTGAGATGAAGATTGTGCTGGTAGACCCCAAGATGGTTGAGTTCAGCATCTACAAGAACATCGACAAGCATTTCCTTGCCGCCATTCCCGAGGAAGAGGACAACCCGATTATCACCGACACTTCAAAGGTGGTGCGCACACTGAACTCCCTCTGCGTGGAGATGGATGCCAGATATGAGCTGCTGATGGCCGCTGGCGAGCGTAATATCAAGGACTACAACCGCAAGTTCATTGAGCGCCGGCTGAATCCCGAGCGGGGGCACAGGTACATGCCCTATATCGTTGTGGTCATCGACGAGTATGGCGACCTGATTATGACCGCCGGCAAGGAGATAGAGCTGCCCATTGCCCGCATAGCCCAGAAGGCACGTGCCGTAGGCATACACATGATTATTGCCACCCAGCGCCCGACGACCAACATTATCACGGGCACCATCAAGGCCAACTTCCCTGCCCGTATAGCCTTCAAGGTCAGCCAGGGCATCGACTCGAAGACCATTCTCGACCGCATGGGTGCCAACCAGCTGATAGGCCGCGGCGACATGCTCTACTTGCAGGGTAACGACCCCATTCGTGTGCAGTGCGCCTTTGTCGACACGCCCGAAGTGGTTGACATCAACAAGTTCATTGCCAGTCAGCAGGGCTATACCGCGCCTTTCGAACTGCCTGAGCCGACGTGTGATGACAGCGGCGAGTTTGGTGGCGACAAAGATGTGGACATGACCCATCTTGACCCCATGTTTGAGGATGCCGCACGGCTGATAGTCATGTCGCAGAGCGGCTCTACCAGCCTTGTGCAGCGTAAGTTCTCGATAGGCTACAACCGTGCCGGCCGCCTGATGGACCAGCTGGAAAAGGCGGGCGTTGTGGGCGCGGCCATGGGCTCGAAGCCGCGTGAGGTGCTGATACAAGACGAGATGAGCCTGCAGGCTCTGCTGAACTCTCTTAGAGCGTGAATTAGAATGACAGATAAAAACAACCCAAAAGATAAGAATTAGAAATGAGAAAAAGTGTTTTTGCTTTGACACTGTTGCTCGTTTGTGCAACAAGTGCAATGGCGCAGACGGCCAGAAGCGTACTTGACAAGGCGGCAGCCACTATCAGTAATAAAACCGGCGTTTCTGCCAATTTCAAGATGGCTGGGGGGCTGGGCACAGTCAGCGGTACGATAGCCGTGAAGGGTCGCAAGTTCCATGCCACGACCCCTGCAGCCACGGTGTGGTTTGACGGTAAGACGCAGTGGACATACGTGAAGAAGAACGACGAGGTGAATGTCAGCACACCCACTGAGGCGCAGCTGCAGGCCATTAACCCCTACAACTTCATCAACATCTACAAGCAGGGCTACAAGACAACCATGAGCCAGTCGGCCTCTGCCTACACGGTACACCTGACGGCGACGAAGGCGAGCCAGAAGATACAGGAACTCTTCATTACCATTGACAAGAAAAACTATCAGCCCACCCAGGTCAAGATGCTTCAGGGCAATAAGTGGACCACCTTCGACATCACCAACCTGAAGAAAGCAACATTGGGCGATGCTCTCTTTACGTTCAGCTCGAAGGATTTCCCGACGGCCGAAATCATTGACCTCAGATGAACAGGCTGAAGCTGTACCGGCTGCTTCGAAGGAACACCAGCCTGAGCTTTCGGCGCAGCCCTGCCGTTGAGCAGAGCATGATAGCCAAGGTCTTGCTGTTCATCGGCGGCGGCTTGTTTGCCATCTACCTGATTCTCTATGGCACCATTATGGGCATGGCCGTAGAGCGCGGCGAGTATGCCACCATTATCGGGTTTATGCCCTTCGTGATGGTTATTGACTTCTTTATTCGCTTCATTGTGCAGCAGACTCCCGACATGCTGGTGAAGCCCTATATCCTGATGCCCATCTCCAAGTACAGTGTCATTGAGTGCTTCCTTGCCACTTCGCTGGTCAGCGGCTACAATCTGTTGTGGCTCTGCATGTTTCTGCCCTATAGTGTCATTGCGCTGGCAAGCGGGTGCAGCTTCTGGGGAGTCCTGATGGCATTGGTCTGTGCGGAGCTGCTTATCATGCTCAACAGTCAGATATACCTGCTGATACGCACGCTCATTGGCCGGCACTTAGGGTGGTGGGGGCTGGCTGTTGCCGTTTACGCCGCTCTCTTTCTGCCATGGATAGTCTCGTGGAGCGAGAAGGGGCTCGACACGATGCTCGACCTCTATGTTGAGGCCGCTGCTTCGCCGCTGTTCCTTGTGGCTCTGTTAGTGGTACTCGCCGCCATGCTCTATCTCAATAGGCAGACCCAGTTCCGATTTGTCTATGAGGAGATTTCACGGCAGAAGAAGACCGAGCTGAAGTCGGTGTCAGGCTTCGAGTTCCTGAGCCGCTTCGGCGAGACTGGCGAATATCTGAAGCTGGAGCTGAAGTCTGTGATGCGCAACAAGGTGATGCGCAGCCGCTTCTGGATGAGCCTGGGTCTGATAGTGGTCTTCACGTTGCTGATAGCCTACACGCCCATCTACGACGGCGCCACGATGACCAACTTCTGGTGCTTCTACTGCTTTGCCATCTACGGCGTGACGAGCCTGACCAAAGTCATGGGGGCAGAGGGCAACTACATAGACATGCTGATGGTACACCACGAAAACATTCTCTCGCTGCTGAAGGCCAAGTTCTACTTCCACTGCGCCATTCTTTTGGTGCCGTTCCTGCTGATGCTGCCTGCCGTGGTTGAGGGCAAGTTCTCGCTGCTGATGATGGTAGCCTACCTGCTCCTGTGTTCCGGCGTTCTGCATTTCATCATGTTCCAGCTGGCTGTCTATAACAAGCAGACGCTGCCGCTGGAGCAGAAGCTGACCGGCAAGGGCAACATAGAGAACGGCATGCAGCTCATCATTGAGATGTCTGCCCTCTTCGTGCCGATTGTGTTTGTGACCGTTCTGCAACTGCTGTTCCCCACCGACACCGCCTACTTGATTCAGGCCGCGACGGGTCTGCTCTTCACGTTGGCCAGCCCCTGGTGGCTTCGCAACATCTACCGCCGGCTCATGGCCCGAAAATACGAGAACATAGAGGGCTTCCGGGCATCGAGATAGCCCGCTGGCGCTTCAGTTACCAGACAAAGTTGAAATATTTTTAAAGAAAAACACCAAAAAGTTTGGTAAATTGAAATAAAGTGAGTACCTTTGCACCCGCAAAATCAAAAAGATGCACCCGTAGCTCAGTTGGTAGAGCACCTGACTCTTAATCAGGGTGTCCAGGGTTCGAGCCCCTGCGGGTGTACTAAGGGGAATCGAAGCCCCTTTCATTTTGACACACACACGGATGCACCCGTAGCTCAGTTGGTAGAGCACCTGACTCTTAATCAGGGTGTCCAG
>JAFLSH010000131.1 GCA_022511055.1 Prevotella sp.
AGAATGCCTGCCTGTCACGCAGGAGGTCACGAGTTCGAATCTCGTACGCACCGCAAAACACTTCAATCAATTTAATAATACTGCTACAGTAGATACTGTATGCAGTTTTTTATTTCATACGCACATGAAAAGACTTATTGTTCTGTTATTTATCGTATTCTCATACATTACGTTAGAAGCACAGCCGCGTACTTTCAGCGCGACTATGTATCGGCAGTTCAAACCGGCCACAGTGACACTCGTTGATGGGCGGACACTGAAAATGTCTCTTGCCAACGTGTTCCTCAAAAATTCCCACTTGCTCTATATGTCTTCAACGGGCCAGGTCATGGAGGCCAATATGGATAACATCAGAGAAGTCAAGTTCGAAGACCGGCATTATGTCAGAATCGATTCTATGTTGGCATACGTTGTAGACACCATAGGCAACAACAAGCTGTATTGTGTCACGCGGCTTGACTTGGAATCATATCAGGCGCAGCTAAGGAACAATCAGCAAATTACAAACTTGGATTTGTCGTTTAATTCTTCCCAGCTTAGCACCACAACCATTGACCTGACTACGGAAGATGACATGAAGTTTCCTGTCATTGACTGGTTTTTCTATTATTACAATGGCAAAATCATTCGTGTTCATGAGCGTGAAATCTGGCGTAATCTGCCTAAAGACAAGCGAAGGATTTACAAAACCATTATCTCGCAGCCCAATTTCAGCTGGACAAAGAAAGAGTCTCTGGTTGAGCTACTAAAAGCTATCCAATAGTATTCAAGAGCTACCCACAGCACAACAGGGCGTAAATCCTTTGTGTTTTATTTATGCTATTTATCATAATACCCATAATGTACAAAATGTGGTTATATGCGTTCTACTTGTTTTACGCCCCTTACTGTACGCAATTTCTTCATTACTGCTTCCAGTCTGGAAAGCTCATCGAGCATGACTACCAGAGTTCCGCGGAAAAGACCATCATGCGAATCAATGTTGATGCTCCGCAGAGCCAGGCGTTCTTCATGCGCGATAATGCTGGTCAGATTATTGACAATGCCAATATCATCAATGCCAATGACTCGTAACGTTATCGAATACTGCGAAGCACCTTTGCCGCTCCATTTGGCTTTCACCAGTCTATATCCATATCGGCGGCGCATTTCCGGCGCATTTGGGCAATCTGTTCGGTGGATTTTAATGCCACTTGAAACCGTTACGAAGCCGAAGACATCATCACCGTATATGGGATTACAGCAACGAGCCAGCTGATAGTCAACCTTTTTCAGCCCAAGGTCAATCACCAAAACATCATCTTTGGCTGCTGACGTATTCGTGGGCTCAGTCTCCAAGACAAATCCTTCTGCACTTTGAGCCCGATTATCACCAATCTGAGCCTGCTGACCGTTCTTCAGCTCTTGATAGCCACTGATGATTGTATTAATATCAAGCTCTCCCTGAGACACTTGCCTGTAAAACTCGCTGGTTTCCTTGAAGCCCAATTTCTTTATCAGGTGCTGCATGATAGACTCCTCAAGTTCAATTTTCCTGTTTTTGAACTTGCGCTCAATCATCTCCTTGGCAAACAAGCCTTCTTTCACTTGTGTCTCTTTCAGCGCAAGGCGTATTTTGGCCTTTGCGCGCGATGTCTTGACAATGGTCAGCCATTCCTGGCGGGGCTTCTGTGTACTGCTGGTCATGATATCCACCTGGTCACCTGAGCGCAGCTGTTGGCGGAAAGTAACAACTTTCCCGTTGATGCGGGCACCAACACAGGTTGAGCCGATTTTAGAATGGATATGGTATGCCATGTCAAGAACGGTAGCACCTTTGGGGAATTTCAGCAAGTCTCCTTTAGGCGTGAACACAAAGACTTCATCTTCATACAAGTCCATTTTGAACTGGTCCATTGCTTCCGTATCATCACTTGTTTCAAGCATTTGCCGGATTCCTGTCAACCATTCATCGAGACCTGTTTCACTTTTCACACCCTTGTATCGCCAATGAGCCGCCACGCCGCGCTCAGCCACCTCATCCATGCGTTCCGTGCGTATCTGCACCTCCACCCACTTTTGCTCCGGCCCCAAAACGGTGATATGCAGGCTCTCATACCCATTCGACTTGGGAACGGAGAGCCAGTCGCGAAGGCGCTTGGGATTGGGCTGATACATATCGGTAACTATCGAGAAAGCCTGCCAGCAGTGCATCTTCTCCTTTTCCAATGGCGAATCCAAGATGACCCGAATGGCAAACAAGTCGTACACATTCTCAAAATCACAGTTCTGCTTCTTCATCTTCTGCCAGATGCTGTGTATAGACTTGGTGCGGCCCTTTATGTGAAACTTCAGCCCCGCGGCCTTCAGCTTCTCATCAATTGGGCGAATGAAGCGTTCCACATATTCGTCTCGGCTCTGCTTGGTTTCGTTGAGTTTTTCACGAATCATGTAATACGCATCATGCTCCATATATTTGAGAGACAGGTCTTCAAGCTCAGACTTCAGCTTGTAAAGGCCAAGTTTGTGAGCCAAAGGCGCATACAGGTATGCCGCCTCTTCCGAGACCTCATGCTTGGCATCTGAAGCCGTTGTGTCTCGGATTTGCCGCATTAAGTTGACCCTATCGGCAATCATAATCAGAATGACACGCATGTCTTCGGCAAACGATAGCAGCAAGTCACGGAAATTCTCGCTCTCTACGGAGGAGTTTTTCCGATAGAGTTCGTGGATTCGCTGCAAGCCGTTCAGGATTCTTGCTACGGCCGGGCCATAGCTCTGCCCCACTCTGTCAAGTGGCAGGCTGCCGCTCTCAACACGAGCCCTCAGAAGAGCTGCCACAACCGAATCGCGCTTCAGACCTATCTCTGAAACAACAATCTGGGCAGTTTGCAACCCTAACAGAATAGGATTTAGCCCAAAAATATCCCGCTGAATCTCCTGCAGCTCTATTGAGCCCAGAAGGTCTCGGCGCAACTTCTCTTCATCGCCCGGCTGCATGGAAGCTCCAATCTCATCCTTCAGCTGGTGATAAATACGCTGTATTTCCTCGCGTTCTGTCGTTGAAAAATTCAATTTTTCCATTATTATTGCCAATTTTCATGCAAAGTTACAATTTTCCTTTGATTTTAATTGCATTTTATCAAAAAAGTTCGTAAATTTGCAGCATATAAATCTATAAATCCAAAATATTATGTTATCAGAGAAAGACCTAAAGCAGATTGCCCAAAAGGGTATAACGGAAGACCAGATTAGCGCACAATTAGAAGAATTCAAGACAGGTTTCCCCTTCTTGAAGCTAAAGGCTGCCGCCAGTATTGAGGATGGCATTGTTGCCACGAGTGAACAAGACAAGCAGGCATACGTGGATGCCTGGAACAAGTACAAGGCGGAAGGCCACCAAATTGTCAAGTTTGTTCCTGCCAGCGGTGCTGCCAGCCGCATGTTCAAGGATATGTTTGCCTTCCTTGATGCCGACTATGACATTCCCACTACCCCATTCGAGAAGAAATACTTTGACAATATCGAGAAGTTCGCGTTCTATGAGGCACTCGATGCTGTCTGCCGCAAGAACGAAGGGAAAAGCATCAAGTACCTGATTCAAGAAGGCAACTACAAGGCTGTTGTGGCCAACATGCTTTTTGAGAAGGGTCTGAACTACGGTCAGCTACCCAAAGGCTTGCTGCTTTTCCACAAGTATGAAGATGGCGCCCGCACCCCCATGGAGGAGCATTTGGCCGAGGGAGCGCTCTATGCCACTTCAAACGGCGAGGCGCGCGTACACTTCACAGTCTCTCACGAGCATATAGACTTGTTTGAGAAGAAGGTTGCGGCAAAACTGGGCGGTTTTTCCAAGAAATATGGCATTAAGTATGACATTACGTTCTCAGAGCAGAAGCCATCTACGGATACCATTGCCGCCAACCCAGACAATACGCCGTTCCGAAACAATGATGGCTCGCTGCTGTTCCGCCCAGGTGGCCACGGTGCCTTGATTGAAAACCTGAACGAGATTGATGCCGATATTATTTTCATTAAAAACATTGACAATGTTGTACCTGACCGTATCAAACAGGAAACGGTCGACTATAAGCAAGTCATTGCCGGTGTCTTAGTAAATCTGCAGAAGCTGGCATTCAAGTATCTTGATGAGCTTGACAAAGGCGTAGACCATGAGAAGCTCCGCGAGATTGAGCATTTTGTGGAGCATGCCTTCTGCCGCTGCCCCGGAATCAAGGCATACAATGATGAAGAACTGGCAGCCTATCTGAAGAAGAAGCTGAACAGACCCATGCGTGTGTGCGGCGTTGTCAAGAATGTCGGCGAGCCTGGCGGCGGCCCGTTCCTTACCTACAACCAAGACGGAACTATCTCGCTCCAGATTCTCGAATCTTCACAAATCGACAAGAACAATCAGGAATACATGCAGATGTTCACCCGCGGCACACATTTCAACCCGGTAGACTTGGTTTGTGCTGTCAAGAACTATAAGGGCGAGCCATTCGACCTGCCGAAATTCGTAGACCGTTCCACGGGCTTCATCTCTTCCAAGTCGAAAAACGGCAAGGAACTGAAGGCTCTGGAGTTGCCCGGCCTATGGAACGGTGCCATGTCTGACTGGAACACCGTATTCGTGGAAGTTCCCCTTGGCACTTTCAACCCAGTCAAGACCGTGAACGACCTGCTTCGGGAACAGCATCAGTAAGAAGCCATCGATTAACATTGAATAGGGGAGCAAAACTCCCCTATTTTTATTCTCAGAAACCGTCTAATCTGTTTTCAAGCTGTACCCCGGCTTGAACGGAGGGCAGACCAGAGCAGGGAGCCTCCCCTCTCCTACCCTAACAGCGCATCGAGAACTTTCACGCCCTTCTCTGTGCAAAAGCCGCGCAAGGTGACAAACACCATGTTGCGGCACATTTCTTCGTGCGTGTATTTTATGTACAAATGCTCGCCAAACAAATAGGCGCCAATGGCCTCGAACAGATGGGAAATCAGCTCATAGTTCACATCATTACGGAAAAAGCCCTCGTTCACGCCCTGCTGCATGAATGTGAAGAAGTTCTCATGGCTCTGCTTCTTCCGGCTTTCCAGATACTGCCACGCCATGGGGTACTTGACAATGTCTTCATAGAAAAGCGGATTCATCTTGCCGTAAGTTTCTGAGCGCATACGGTAGAGAAAGACGATAATCTCTATCACGTTGTGCTTCTCTGCCATATACTGGTTGAGCAGCAGCGCCTTCTGCTCGTGATGATACTTGATGCACTCATAGAGCAGCAGTTCCTTGGTCTCGTAAACCTCATAAAGAGTACGCTTCGAAATCATCAGGGCCTTCGCTATGTCATCCATTCGCACGGCCTTGATGCCGTTTTTCACGAAGGAGTCCATAGCCACCTCAATGATTCGTTCATGAAGCGACTGCCGATACTGTCTTTTCTGCTTGCTTTCTTGCATAAGTTTACATTTTGGCTACAAAGTTACTAATTTTATTAAAAAAAATGCAGATTCCAGTAGTTTTTTATTACTTTTGCATTCCAAAAATCAGATACAACATTTAGACACTATTTTTTTATGGTAAAAATCACAAAAGAAGCTGCCCTTTCATACCACGAGAACGGGCGGCCGGGCAAAATTGAAGTGAGGCCGACAAAGGCTTACAGAACACAGACCGATTTATCGTTAGCCTACTCACCGGGCGTGGCCTACCCATGCCTGGAAATCCAGGAAAATCCAGATGCCGCCTATCGCTACACGGACAAAGGCAACCTTGTGGCGGTCATCTCCAACGGTACGGCAGTGTTAGGACTGGGCGACATAGGCGCCATGAGCGGAAAGCCGGTCATGGAGGGCAAGGGATTGCTTTTCAAAATCTACGGCGGCATTGATGTCTTCGACATAGAGATTGCAGAGAAAGACCCCGAAAAGTTCTGCGAGGCCGTTGAGCGCATTGCCCCCACCTTTGGCGGCATTAACCTTGAGGATATCAAGGCTCCCGAATGCTTCTACATAGAGGAGCGCCTGAAGCGGACACTGGACATACCCGTTATGCATGACGACCAGCACGGTACGGCCATTATCAGTGCCGCCGGTCTGAAGAACGCGCTCGAGGTGGTTGGCAAGGACATCAGCCGGGTCAAGATTGTTGTCAACGGAGCCGGCGCCGCTGCCATTTCCTGCACGAAGCTCTACATGGCCATCGGTGCGCAAAAGGAGAACATTGTCATGCTCGACTCGAAGGGAGTCATATCTGCCGACAGGACAGACCTGAACGAGCAAAAGCAGTTCTTTGCCACCAGCCGCACCGACATTCACACGCTGGAAGAGGCCATGGTGGGTGCCGATGTGTTTGTCGGGCTGTCAAAGGGTAACATCTTGTCGAAGGAGATGGTTAAGACCATGGCCAAAGACCCCATCATCTTCGCCCTTGCCAATCCCGTGCCAGAGATTTCATACGAAGATGCCATGGAGGCCCGCCCTGACGTGCTGATGGCCACCGGCCGCACCGACTATCCCAACCAGATTAACAACGTTATCGGTTTCCCCTACATCTTCCGCGGTGCGCTCGACGTACATGCCCGGGCTATCAACGAGGAGATGAAGCTCGCCGCCGTCTATGCCATTGCCGACCTGGCCAAGCAGCCCGTTCCCGATGTGGTAAACGATGTGTATAAGGTCAACAACCTGACCTTTGGCCGCGACTACTTCATTCCGAAGCCCGTAGACCCGCGCCTGATAACCGAGGTGTCAGCCGCAGTGGCCAAGGCTGCCATAGACAGCGGCGTAGCCCGCAAAACCATTGACGACTGGGATGAGTTCAAGAACTCGCTCAGCGTGCTGCTCGGACAGGAGACGCGCCTCACCCAGAAGCTCTATGCCACGGCAGCCGCCCACCCGCAGCGCGTGGTGTTTGCCGAGGCCGTTCACCCCACCATGCTGAAGGCCGCCGTGCAGGCAAAGACCGAGGGCATCTGCCACCCCATCTTGCTGGGCAACGATGAAGTCATTACCAAAATGGCCAAGAGCCTCGACCTGAGCCTTGACGGCATAGAGATTGTCAACCTGCGCCACCCCTCAGAGCGGGAACGCCGTGAGCGCTACGCACAGATACTGACGAAGAAGCGTGAACGCGAAGGCTACACCTTCCAGGAGGCCAACGACAAGATGTTCGAGCGCAACTATTTCGGCATGATGATGGTAGAGACCGGCGATGCCGATGCCTTCATCACCGGCCTGTACACCAAGTACTCCAACACCATCAAGGTTGTCAACGAGGTCATTGGCATACGCCCCGAATACCAGCACTTTGGCGCCATGCACATCATCAACTCCCCCAAGGGCATGCTCTACATTGCCGACACGCTGGTCAACGAGAATCCTGACACCGACACATTGGTCGACATAGCCAAGCTGGCCGCCACGGCGGTACGCTTCTTCAACGAGAAGCCTGTCATCTCCATGATTTCACACTCCAACTTCGGCAGCTCTACCAGCGAGGGAGCTGAGAAGGTGAAAAACGCGGCCGCCCGGATGCACGAGCTGTACCCAGACCTGCCTATTGATGGTGAGATGCAGCTTGGTTTTGCCCTCGACCGCGAGCTGCGCGACGAGCAGTACCCCTTCACGCGGCTGAAGGGCAAAGACGTAAACACGCTGATATTCCCCAACCTGACATCTGCCCGCTCCAGCTACAAGATGCTCCAGCTGCTGGGGGCTGACACCGAGATTATCGGCCCCATACAGATGGGTCTCAACAAGCCAATCCACTTCATTGACTTTGGCTCTTCTGTTCGCGACATTGTCAACATTGTGGCGGTGGCAACCATCGATGCGTACGTAGACAAAATCAAGACTAAAATCAGTTCAGCCAGCGAAAGCTAAGGCCGCCCCCGACGATGATGCACAAAGTGTTGATTCTGTTGTCAAGCAATAGGTACCAGAGCGCGAACTTGCAGAAAGTGCGAGTATCTCTGGAGGCCGTTCTCGTTGAGCCGCAATACTCACGGGAGCTGTGGACCGAGCCTATAGGCACGACCAGAAGCGACCACTACCTGAATCAGCTCGTTGAAGCCAAGACCGCACTTGGCTTCGACGAGCTGTCTTCTGCGCTGAAGGACATCGAAGTCGCCTTTGGCCGCACACCCTCAAAGCGCCAGATGGGGATTGTACCCATCGACCTCGACCTGCTCCAGTATGATGAGCAGCAGCTGCACCTGAAAGACTGGAGCCGCCCATACGTCACCCAGCTGATAGGGCAGCTCGATAGGTCGGCAGTCAGTAAGTCAGTCCAAGCATCCAAAGAGGAATG
>JAFLSH010000132.1 GCA_022511055.1 Prevotella sp.
TGCGCAGCCACCATCACGGCCCCTTCGAATATCTGTGGAAAAAGGCGACTTGGATAGGGCGGAAAGCCAGCTGAGACTGTCTGGGGAGCATGCTGTAAGGTAGGACCTTGTTGGGAATTGTGGGGGAAAAAACTGTCTTTTTCGCGAGTACAAAAACAGGGGGCAAAGCCCCCTATTTTTAATTAATACCCCGTTTTCGCAGTTCCACAATCAAGTCGCGTGTGAACTCATCTGCTCCGCGAGCGTTCAAATGGGCGCCATCTTTGAAATACTCGTTGTTGTGGACATATTTTGGGTCGGCTGAAAAATCAATGAACGGTATCTTCCTATATTTGCAAATCTCTCTTATTGGTTGAAGTTGAGTTGAATCCATTCCATACCATATTGGAGATACCGTGAAAATAAACTTTGTGGTAGGCGATTCATTTAACATTTTATTGATATATGCAATTTTAAGAGAATCAAATTCAAGTTCAAATTTCTTTTCTTCTTTCTTTGCAATCTTCATAGTGTCCATTTCTGCATTCATTGGCCGAAATCCATTGATGCCATTGTCTTGCAAAGGATGAACTATATCGGAAACGATTTGTATAAATTTAGAATTGTAGCGATACATTCTGCTCTGCATTTTGTATTTTTCTGTCGGATCCACAGATTCAAACACTTCTGGAACACCTTTCCTATTATAATATGCTTTTAACCAATCCAAATACTTATGATTGTCATCACCAGCAAGCAAGTCAAAGTTAGGAATTATATCATAAATTACTAATTTTGGGGAGTAACGCTGACAAATCAGTTGATACCTACCATAGTTAAGAATAGATCCATTACCATCTTGTCCGCAATTGTAGCACGATTTACCTGTAGCCTTCTCAATTATCACAGGGTTATAATGGTGAAGCGCTCGAGATGAACCAAATACCAGAATATCGGTATTCACAGAATTGCATATATAGTTATTACGGCTATTGTCGCCACCTTTGGCATTATCCACCATATATGCAAATATCTTTCCTGCAACCATATCAATGGCATACACTAAGAAAAAAAACAGAACAATCCTAAACAAAAGTTTTTTCATAACAATTAAAAATTAGCATAAATAAACTGGTCTGCTCCAAAGACACCTGTCAGCATAATGAGCATAAAAATAACGAGATAAGAACACCACCTAATCCATCTTTTTTTACTATCAAAAAAATAACGTTTCTCAGGGCTATATTCATCGAAAAAGTCTTTTATATAAAGTATAGAAATTCCCATTAAACACAACACTGTGTTAGTATTATTGGATTTATACAATGTCATTGGTAGGCTAAAGTCAAAAATCCTTTCTATCACACCACAGGCATCAGTCAATGTGGGCATACGGAAAAATATCCACGCGAAGTTGACTATTAAGAATGTGATGCAGATTTTAACAATCTTACCCAGTCGACCATAATTACATTTCTGCTGACCGAGCATTTTTTCAACAATCTGGCAGATACCGTGCATACAGCCCCATACAATAAATGTCCAATTAGCACCATGCCATATTCCGCTAACAAGGAAAGTTACGAAAATATTCCAGTAGTTACGTAATTTAGAACATCGGCTACCACCCAAAGGTATATAGATGTAGTCTTTAAGCCAAGTGGAAAGTGAGATATGCCAACGATGCCAGAAGTCAGTAACACTAACTGCGAAATATGGTCGGCGGAAATTCTCGGTCAGCTCAAAGCCTAACACCTTGCCCACACCGATAGCCATCAGTGAGTAACCTGCAAAGTCCGCGTAAATCTGAGTGGTGTATAACAGGCTCGCCACAAGACATGACAGCCCAGTGTAATTCTCGTAACTGGATAGTACCGTATCAGCATAAAGTGCTACACGGTCAGCTACAACGACCTTCATAAACATGCCCCATAGTAGTATTTTTAGTCCACCAACTGCTTTATTGTAGTCGAAGTAGGGGCGAAGTTGTCTCAGCTGGGGAATAACGAGCGAAGCCTTATTGATAGGTCCAGACAGAATGCTTGGAAAAAATGAAACAAACAAGGCATAGGTAAGAAAATCCCGTTCAGCCTCTTGGCGTTTGTAATAGACATCCCAAAGATAACCCAAGGCTTGGAATGTAAAGAAGGAGATTCCGATAGGAATTGCCCAGTTCAGACCTGTCAAATGGCAATTCAGTCCAACTATCGCCAGAGCTTCACCCACACTCTCGTTAATAAAATTGAAGTACTTGAAAAACACGAGGGGTAGCAAACTCAGCAGCACCCCTATTGTCAACACCCGTTTTGGGTGCTTCGCCCGATTGACAGCCAGCGCCGCAGCCCATGTCACTACCGTAACACCAAGCAGTACCAAGGCATAAACAGGCTTCCACTGCAAGTAAAGAAGATAGCTCACAAGAAGCAAGAACAGATTCCGCCCTCTGTTGTATCGTACCGGAATGGCATAGTACAACAGAAAGATGAGCGGAAACAGAACAATGAAGTTGAACGAGTTGAATATCATCCTTCGTTATCATTTGCGCCTGGTGATACCCCTGTTCAGGCAGGTTGTTATTCCGTTCAATTTTACCACAAAAGAAAAGCGGGGTATCTGGCTTCTGCTTGTTCGCAATTCGAGGTCTTAGGATACCTTGACAATAACAAACAGAACTTGACACCCACGCCGTTGGTATATATGGAACACTCGTAAAGTGTGCGTGAGGGTACTCGACCCTCTGCACACTAACGAGTAGCATATCATACCTACCCGTAGTGCCTACCTCTGCAATGCCCTTGACTGTCAATTTGAAAGTTCCTAAGTTTCGAATTGCCAAAAACAAAGCGTTAGCAAACACTTCTCAATATGTAGTACTCCCTCCTTGTAACCGCTCCACCCCTTTTAAAGATGGCTCGGCGTGAGTAAGCGGGTACAAAGGTACACAAAAATCAGCAATTTCAACTAATATAGTTCAAAAAATCGGCATATCAGTCGTAAATGCTATTGCCTTTTGGTGAGGTTGCATGCATTTTCTACCCATCCAGCCAAATTGTTGGTTGATATAATATTCGTTGCGAAACAAAAATGGGGCTTTTGGCTTTCGCTTACTTTGGGGAAATCTCCATCATGTCGAAGAACATCAGGCGAGTTTGCTCGTCTTCTTCCTTTTGGGTCAGCTGGTGGAAGCCGTTTTTCTCGTAAAAAGGTATGGCAGAATTGTAGGCATCCACAGTGATATAACGGAAAGCGGAATGGGTATGTGCTGTGCGGAGCTGTTGCTTAATATTGTCCATTAACTCAGTGCCTATCCTACGTCCGCGATATTCAAGTGCCACGGCAAACCGCCCAATTTTTACACATGGATAACTGCGAAACTGCTTACTCTTAGGGAAGCAATTTCTAATCTTTTTCCATCGGCTTCCAATAATCTCATTTCGGCTTATCCTGTCGTTTAACAGACAGAAATAGGCAGCAATTCGCCCATCATCCTCAAGAATGAATGTATTGGCAATATGCAATTCGAGTGCAGGCTTGGCATCTTCAAACAAGAAAGCGTTCAAGTCGCTGTCTCCACAGTCGAATGCTGTTAGTTCACGGTCAAGTGTCAGTTGGATAAGCTGCATCGTTTTACCAATGGAATACTATGTGATTCTTCGCATTGGCAATGCGTTCTTCCAGTTGCCTGATGTTTTCGGCGCGTTGCTCCTTGCTCATATTTTCCACCTCAAGCCTCCGCATTTCAAAACGAAATGCGTCATTACCTGTTAAGATGGGAGTTTCTTTGATTGCTCTTGCCATAATAGTTTCTCCTTTCTTTTCTGTCTGCAAAGATACAATATTTTATTGAATGTTCAAAGTTTTTGCTAAAAATATTGCTTTTTTCTGTTGAAGTCTGTTATTTAGCTGAACGAAGAAACAAACGAAGCGGGCAAAAACACGTTTACCCGCTTCATTTATGCCGTCTGTATAACGGTTATGGTGGCGGCTATTTCAGCCAGCGGTTGAGCCAGTCGAAGTAGGTGCGCTGCCAGAGTATGCCGTTCTGCGGTTTGAGTACCCAGTGATTCTCATCGGGGAAAATCAGCAGCTCGGCGGGAATGCCGCGCAGGCGGGCGGCATTGAAGGCGCCCATGCCCTGGTTGTAGACAATGCGATAGTCCTTCTCGCCGTGAATGCAGAGAATGGGGGTGTCCCACTTGTCAACAAACTTGTGCGGTGAGTACTCGTAGGTGCGGCGGGCGTTGGCCGACTGGTCTTTGTTCCAGAAGGCATCGTCATATTCCCAGTTGCTGAAGAACACTTCCTCGGTGTCGGTGTACATCGACTCAAGATTGAAAGCACCATCGTGGGAAATGAATGCCTTGAAGCGCCCCTCGTGGTGGCCGGCCAGATAGTAGACACTGAAGCCGCCGAAGGAAGCGCCCACGCAGCCCAGGCGGTCTTTGTCGACATAAGGCAGGTTGTTGGCGGCATCGTCGATGGCAGCCAGATAGTCCTTCATGCACTGCCCGGTCCAGTCGCCGCTGATTTCCTCAAGCCACTCCTGACCAAAGCCGGGCAGACCGCGGCGGTTGGGGGCAACAACGATATAGCCCTGAGAGGCCATGATGAAGAAGTTCCAGCGATAGCTCCAGAACTGGCTGACCGGCGACTGCGGGCCGCCTTCGCAGAAGAGTAGGGTGGGGTACTTCTTGCTCTCGTCGAAGTTTGGCGGCAGGATAATCCAGGTCAGCATCTCCTTGCCGTCGGTGGTCTTCACCCAACGCTGCTGAACGGTCGGCTTGCTTAGCTGGTCGAGAATATGCTTGTTCTCGTTGGTCAGCTGGGTGATGGTCGTGGTTTTCTTGATGTTAGGAGTCACTATATACAGGTCGGCAGGTGCGGTGTAGCTGTGCCGTTCCATGAGCAGCTGCTTCTTGTTGTTCATCAGGCGAACAGAGCCGAAGTCTGCCCACAGGTCGGTCAGCTGCTTCACTTCGCCCTTGGCAGTGATGGCATAGAGGTTGACCGTGCCGTGCCAGACACCAATGAAGTAAATCATGGCCTCCTTGGAGTCGCTCCACACGAAATCGTCGACACTCGAGTCGAAGCTCTCCGTGAGATAGCGCTTCTCGCCAGTCGCCAAGTCATAGCAGCAGAGGCGGTTGCGGTCGGCTTCGTAGCCGTTGCGCTCCATGGAGAGCCAGGCCACGTACTTGCCGTCGGGCGAGAACTGCGGGTTGGTGTCGTAGCCGACATTGTTCTTCAGGTTTTCCGGCGCGTTCACCTTCTGGTGCTTCATGCTCTTGGTCGGGTCTGTCTGCGGCTCCACATATCCCTCTGGCTTACAGAGGTTTTTGGTCTTGCGGGTTTCAGTGTCGTAGAGATAGATGTCCGAGTCGGTCGAGATGGCGTAACTAAGCCCCGTCTTCTTGCGGCTGGTGTAGGCTATCTGCTTCGAGTCGTTGCTCCACGCCAGCTGCTCCATGCCGCCGAAGGGCTCCATGGGGCACTCGTAGGGCTCGCCCTCAAGCACGTCTGTGCCTGTGCCGCTGATGACTACGCCTGAGGCATCGGGGGTGGCGGCAACCTCATAGACAAAGGGGTGCTGGATTGACTCTACGTAGTGGTCCCAGTGGCGGTACATCAGGTCGGTCACCAGTCGGCCGGTAGCCTTTGGCAAGTCGGCGGGATTTTTCTTGATGACCTCATTGAAGTCGAGGCTGTGCAGCAGAATGACCTTGGTGCCGTCGGGCGAGAACTTGTAGCCCTCAATGTCCTTCGTCGTCTTGGAAATCTGCTGGCGGCCGGTGCCATCGGCATTCATAGTCCACAGCTGTCCTTCAGAGAGGAAGGCAATCTTGTTGTCCAGCCACGTGGGGTCGGTCTCTGATTTCGTGCCGGTGGTGAGCGTCTGCTGCCCCGTGCCGTCGGCATTGATAACGCAGAGTTTCTGCTGGCTCTTGTTGGCCTTGACACTGTAGTAGCCCACCTGATAGACTATCTGCCGCCCGTCGGCAGAGGCTTCTGCGGCTCCAATGCGCCCCATGGCCCAGAGGGCTTCGGGTGTCATGCGGCCGTTGCTGATGGTGATGTTTTGCTTGCCTATTTTCACGGTTTCTTCTTCTGCTGCTTTTGCGCTACCGCCTGCTATCAGAAACGTGGCGATGGCTGCTGTCGTTAAAATGTGCTTCATGCTCTTGTGCTTGTTATTTGTTCAAAAAAGCCCCTGCCATTCGGAGTTGTACCGTGGCAGAGGCTCATTATTAAAAGTAAATACCCGGGAAGGTATGAATCTTACTTCAGCTTGGTGTAGCCGTACTTAGCCTGGCCGCCCAGCTGCTCCTCGATGCGGATAAGCTGGTTGTACTTAGCCATGCGGTCTGTACGCGAGAGTGAACCCGTCTTAATCTGGCCGCTGTTGGTAGCTACGGCGATGTCGGCAATCGTGGTGTCCTCGGTCTCGCCAGAGCGGTGAGAGGTAACGGTGGTGTAGCCGTGGCGGTGAGCCATCTCGATGGCATCGAGTGTCTCTGACAGTGAGCCAATCTGGTTTACCTTAATCAGAATAGAGTTGGCTGCGCCCATCTTGATACCTTTCTCCAGGAACTTCACGTTGGTAACGAACAGGTCGTCGCCCACCAGCTGGCAGCGGCTGCCGATGCGCTCGGTCAGCTTCACCCAGTTGTCCCAGTCGTTCTCATCGAGACCGTCCTCGATAGAGTCGATAGGATACTTGGTGATGAGCTGCTCCAGATAGTCAATCTGCTCAGCGGCAGAGAGCTTCTTGCCGTTGGGGTCCTTCTGCTTGCCGTTCTTCAGCTGGCGGTAGTCGTAGTACCACTCGCCGTTCTCCTGCACAGCGAACTCAGAGGCAGCGCAGTCCATGGCAATCTTCACATCCTTGCCCGGCTCGTAGCCAGCGGCCTTGATAGCCTCGATAATGGTGTCGAGTGCATCCTCGATGCCGTTGAAGTTGGGAGCGAAGCCACCCTCGTCGCCAACGGCGGTAGAGAGACCGCGAGCCTTCAGCAGCTTGGCCAGGTTGTGGAACACCTCAGCACCCATGCGAATGCCTTCCTTCTCAGAAGTTGCGCCGACCGGGCGAATCATGAACTCCTGGAAAGCAATGGGAGCATCAGAGTGAGCGCCGCCGTTCACAATGTTCATCATCGGAACAGGCAGGCTATAGGTGTTTGTTCCGCCGAGATAGCGGTACAGGGGAATCTGCAGATAGGCAGCAGCAGCGTGAGCCACGGCCAGGCTGACACCGAGAATGGCATTGGCACCCAGATTCTTCTTGGTGGGCGTGCCGTCGAGTTCGAGCATCTTGGCGTCAATCTTGCGCTGCTCCAGTGTAGACATACCGATAATGGCGGGTGCAATGACATTGTTGACATTCTCAACAGCCTTCTGGACACCCTTGCCCAGATAGCGACCCTTGTCGCCGTCGCGGAGTTCCAGAGCCTCGTTCTCACCTGTTGAAGCACCAGAGGGAACAGATGCACGGCCAACGAAGCCGCTCTCCAGAGTTACCTCAACCTCTACTGTAGGATTACCACGTGAATCCAGAATCTCTCTTGCATGTACGTTTTCAATAATCATAATTTTGCGTTTATTTAAAGTTAAAATTCTGTTTTTTCAAGCCGCAAAGATACAAAATAATTTGCAAAAGCAGTCAGACAACCGTCAGACTTTAACCTAATTTAAAACCACAGGCAACAACATTGCTATGCAGACGTGGCAAAATCATTTGTTTTTCTTGATTTCGTCTTCGTCATAGTCGTTGCGCTCGTTGGGAAACACACGGTGGTGCAGGAAGTTCATCAGCTCCAGGCACACCACCACCATGACCGTGGCCGCCGTGGCAACAGCATACATGCCCGCGCCCGCTGCCATGCCGATGGCCGCTGCTACCCACAGGCCCGCCGCCGTCGTCAGTCCACGCACCGCATTCTTCTGAAAGATGATACAGCCCGCACCGATGAAGCCGATGCCCGACACCACCTGTGCCGCTATGCGCGAGATGTCGTGGCGGGTGGCCTCTGTCAGCACCACGTCGTCGAAGCCGTGAGCTGACAGTATCATGAACATGCCAGAGCCCAGTCCGACTAAGAAGTGGGTGCGAAAACCGGCTTCCTTGGCCCGGTATTCGCGCTCCAGCCCGATAACTCCGCCCAGCATGGCGGCTATGAAGATGCGGAAAATGTAGTCTAATGTCATATCCATGATTGTTGCTTTCTATAATATGTGGTGCAAAGATACAAAA
>JAFLSH010000133.1 GCA_022511055.1 Prevotella sp.
AGCCGTAGCTTCTACCGCACGGTCGTCTCCACCCGGTGGTCGCTCAGGATTTCGCGCCCCGCCCGATAGGCATCGAACTCGACTTTGGACTTGGTGAAGTCGGGCGTGTTAAAGGAGTAAACGCTCTCCTGATAGTATTTCTGCGGGTTGCGCTGCGGCAGCATGAACGGCTTCGAGAGGCGGCCCTCGTCGTCGATGCTTGCCAGATAGAGCCGACTGTAGTAACCGTCGTCGCGGCGGCTGGTGAACACAAACCAATGGGAGTTCAGGCTCCAGTTGTGATAGCTGTCGGCCTTCGGGCTGTTCACCTCCTTCATCTCGCGCGCCTCGCCCGTCTGCAGGTCCAGCAGCCACTGGTCGGCCTCGTTGTGCCAGATGGCAAAATAGCCGTAGTCGATGAGGGTGAACATCAGGTAGCGGCCGTCGTAGGAAGGGCGCGGCCACGTCAGGCTCTTGCCCATCCCGACTGCATTGAACACCGTGTCGACCCGCTCGCCGAAGCGGCCGGTCTCGGGGTCGAAGCCTATCTTGCAGAGGTTGTATTTCTCGTCTTTAAACTCCAGCGGGTAGCTCTTTTGCTGCGCGGTCATGTAATACAGCGTGCGCCCGTCTGGCGAGAACACCGGCGTGTTCTCGCTCCAGTCCTTGGTCTGCAGCAGCGAGTCCGTCAGTATCTCGTGTGTCTCGGGGTTATAGACAAAGACATCGCTCGACAGGTCGAACACCTCAACGCGCTCATCGCTCACCATGTGGAATCCCTGCCGGGTCTGGTTGGTCGAGAAGGCGCAGTACTTGCCGCTGGGGTGCCAGTAGGGGTAGACCATCGAGCCGCCCAGCTGGTCGTTGCCCGCCTTCAGCCACTCGCGCCGGCCGTCGGTCTGCACCAGGGTGGCTCCGTGTTCGCCGCGCACGTGGAACACGAAGCGGGCGGGGTCGGTCTGGCAGCTGCTGTGGCAGTTGATGCACATGCCCGGCACCTGCGTGTTCTCAAGAATGGCGTACTCGCTGAACGAGGCCAGTTCGCGCTGGTAGAGCCCCATGTGGCTGTAGACCTCATAGCCCGGGGCGATGCGGCGGTAGGTCAGCCCCCACTCGTCGAGGGCGTAAGGGCTCACCGTCACGGTGAAGTCGCGGTACTGCACCCACTGCCCCTGCCGCTTGGCACAGACGGTGAAGGTCAGCTCGCCGCCCACGTTCTGTGCGGTCAGCGCATGCCACTCCTTCAGGTCGAAGTCGGCCCATGTGCCGTTGGCCGTCAGCTCGCCGCCCTTCGAGCCTTTCACGGTCACGTCTATCCGCTCCACGTCGTCGCCCGCCACGCCGAAGTTCAGCGGGGCTATGCCGTCGGGAATGGTCACCCCCACGTAGTCGGGGTAGATGTCGGGCAGCTGCCCTGACAGGGTGGCGTTCTCGGGCTTCTCGGCGCAGGCTGCCAACAGCGCCACCGCCGCCAACAGCCAGTAGTATGTCAGTCTTTTCGTCTTCATGCTATTTTGCTTTCACTAAGTAATACCAAAGGGTGTTCCGAAACGCCTCGAGCTGTGGCGAGTTCTGGCCGCCGGCATTGTAGACATGGCCGAAGTCCACGAACTGGCGGCGCACCATCTCGCTGACATAGCCCTGCGGCGGCTTCTGCCCGCGCTGGGCATAGGCGTAGATGATGGCCTCCTGCGATGAGGCGGGGTTGTACTTCACCCGCCGCTCCACCGCCGCGGCGTAAGACATGAACTTGTTGACATCGCGCTCCAGCAGCGGCCACAGCATCAGGTATTGCAGCGCCATCGTGTTGTTCTGGTTGTGCCAGAACAGCTGGCCGCAAATCTTGTCAATCTCCGTCTCGCTGAACATGAAGTCATTGGTCAGCCGGGCCTGCCGCAGCCAGCCGTATTCCGGGTGGCTGCCGATGGCCTGCTCGTTGCCTATCAGCTCCTTGGTGCGCAGCGCCCACTTTCGGTAGAACATGGTCTTTTCAAGCATCGAAAGGTACTTCCGTGCCACCTCATACTGGCCGTTCACCAGGTTGGTCTCCACCAACCGCTTGATGCAGCGCCCGCTCTTGTTGTAGTTGGGCAGCGCCTCCATGGCCTCGAAGGAAAACCGCTGGGCGGTGTTGACCAGTCCTAACAGGTAGTAGGCTTCGGCCGGCACGAGAATGGTCACGGGGTTGCGCTCGAAGCCGGGCATCAGCCCCTGAGTGCCGCGCTGGTAGAAGTGGAAGGCGCGCTCGCCCAACTGCCCCTGCATGGCCAGTGCCAGATTGGTGGCGCAGACCGTCATGGGCACGTTGGTGCCGCCCTGCTCTGCCTTTCTGACAATGCCGTTCCAGTCGCGGATGCGCACCATGTAGTCGTAGTCCAGCACCTCGAGCTTGCGCAAGTCGAATCCCTGCACCGCCACCCATGCGCCCGCCACGGCAACCACCACGGTCAGCACGGCGGCCTTCGCTGCCGACAGCCGCACACGGCGGCCCAGCCACCACACGGCCAGCCACAGCAACACCACCACGGCGGGAACGGCAGCCATGGTCGGCGGCAGGCCAGTCTGCGAGCGGTAGTAGACTATGCCCACGCATAGCCGCTCCAACGGATAGGGCACAAGGTGTGCGCTCAGCACCACGCAGGCCACGGCCTCCACCAGCAGCAGCGCGCCCAGCCCCACACTAAGCAGTCGCCGCCCGCCTTGCAGCGCCAGCACAAGGAACAGCCATGCGGCTGCCATCAGCACCATCGGGCCGCATGCCCAGTACACCAGGGGCAGCCCCACGAAGGCATAGGCCAGCCGGGCACGGCAGCTGCGCGGCAGGCAGACCATGTAGGCCATGGTCAGCAGCAGCGCCACCGCGTAGGGCAAGAGCAGATTCTCGTCGCCCATTGCATACGTCACGGCAAAGACAGGCACGAAGCTCAGCGCATACCACGCCGTGCCGAGTGTGCCGTCGGCGGTCTTCAGCAGTCGCCACGTCAGCCATTGCAACAGCAGCATGAGCAGTGCCAGCACCAGCGCGCCGAGCGTGAAGTTGTTGTATAGCTGCACCAGGAACTCGCCGAGATAGCGAGCCACGCCGCCCGGCATCGCGAGCCGCTCTTGCAGGTAGCCGCCATCGAAGAGAAACAGCTGGAACTGCTCGTGGAAGTTAAGCAGCTGGGGGCAGAACAGCCGCCAGAAGCAGAACACCGCCACGCCGGCCAGCACAGACAGCAGCGCCGGCCACCCTTTAGTCAGCCACTTCTTCATTGGTATCAGCATTCATGGTTACAACACGCCCGTCGGGCAGTTTCTTCTTGTAGGTCAGCGGATAGAGCCCGCTCAGGAAGTCGCGCAGCACACCTTCGGGCAGGTTGCCGGCCAGCCGGCGAGTAAACTGCTTGTAGACCCGGTGAACGCTGTCGGCAGCCTCGCGCTGGTCGGTGCGGCGCAGGGCGGCAAACTCGCGGTTGTGGGCTTCGGTCACCTGCTTCCACCGCTCCAGCGAGTCGTTCTGCTGAGTGCCAACGGCATGGCTGATGCTGTCGATGCTCACACGCACCTCGCCCGGCTCAACCACCACCAACAGCGGCTGCAGACCGAGGCGGTAGTGGTAGTCCATGACTATCTTGGCCATCATCACCGTGTCCTTCACGAACTCGAAGCGGCCGTCTTTCACCTCGACTGAGTCCACATACTCTGCCGTCTTCGGGCCCGTCAGCGGCACCAGGAAGATGCGCTTGTCGTTGTACTGCTGCGGAATCGTACCAACGATATGGCACTTCCCCTCCAGGCTTTCCCGCCGCTCGCACCCGGCCAGCAGCACCGCCATCGTGGCAGTCATCGTCAACAAAAGAAGTTGTCTCATTGTTTTCTTATTTCGTTTTTAACTTTTATTCCTTATTCTCACCTTAATTCTGATTCCTTATTCTCACCTTCGCCCGCCCGGTGTCGAACACCTGGCGATAGGCTTCGTGCGCATCGAAGCTGACACGGCGGGTCGTGAAGTCGGGCACGTTGTATGATTTCATCATGGCCCGGTAGAACTGCTTGGGGTGTCGCTGCGGCAGCAGCACGGGCTTCGTGCAGCGCCCGCGGTCGTCGATGCCCGACAGGAAGAGCTGGGCGTACATGCCGTCCTCGCGCTTAGAGGCGAACACAAACCAGCGGCTCGATGCCGACCAGCTATGGTAGCTCTCCACGTCGTCGCTGTTCACCTCGGTCAGCTCGCGCACCTCGCCCGTCTGCAGGTCCATCAGCCACAGGTCGGCATCCCTCTGGCAGACGGGAAAATTGGAGCGCGCCGACTGGCAGTACATCAGCCAACGCCCGTCGTAGCTGGGGCGCGCCAGAGTGAAGCTCTTGTCGTGGGCAGGGCCGCTGAGCAGCGTGTCGGCCGTCTCGCCAAACCGCCCGCTGGCGGCATCGAAGCTGATGCGGCAGAGCGAACACTTCACCCGCTCGTACTCGGCGGGCACCCGGCACGGCTCAGAGGTGCTGTAGTAGAGCCAGCGCCCGTCGGCCGAGAACGCCGGGAATATCTCCAGGGCCTGACTGGCCAGCTGGGGCGATGAAAGCACCTCGTTGGTGCGCACATCCAGCACGAAGATGTTGCTGAAGTTGTGGTAGACCTCTATGCGCTGCCCCGTGCCAACGAAGAATGCCTGATGCACGTCGCTGGCGGCATAGGCGCAGTAGTCGCCCGAGGGGTGCCAGTAGGCATAGGAGCCGGCAGCGCCCATCAGGTCGGTCTTGGTGTCGACCCACTGCTGCGCACCGTCTTTCTGTATCAGTGTGCCGCCCCCCTCGCCGCGTATTTGCATGGTCAGCCGGTCGGGGTTGCCGCGGTTGGCCGTGTGGCAGTTCATGCAGCGCCCCGGCACGGCGGTCTCCGTCAGTATCGGCAGCTCGTCGAAGCTGTGCAGGTCGCGCTGGTAGATGCCAATGTCGCCGCCCACCTCGTAGCCCGGCTTGATGAGCCGGTAGGTCAGCCCCCAGTCGTCAAGGGGGTGCGGGCTGACAGCTATCTGGAAGTCGCGGAAGCGGAGCCAGCGGCCATCGCGGCGCGCCGTCACGCTCACCGTCAGCTGTCCGCCCACGTTCAGGGCGGTCAGCCGGTGCCAGTCGCTGAGGCTGAAGTCGGCCCACTCGCCATTGGTGTGCAGCTCGCCGCCCTTTTCGCCCCGCACGGTGACATCCATGCGGTCGAACTCGTCGGAAGCCATGTCGAAGTTCAGCGGGGCCATGCCGGCGGGCACGGTCACGCCGATATAGTCGGGATAGATTTCCGGCAGCTCATCGACTGCCGTCACATCCGTGGGGCTTGTCGAGCAGCCCGCCAACAATAGCGCCAGCAGACAGGCCATGGCTGCCCGCCGCAAGAACTGTCGTAAGAACTCCCTGCACGTCGTCATGGCTGTCTCCTCCTTTCCGTCATCTGCCGCACATAGTTTCCGTAGGGCGAGCCCTGCACGTTGCCGCGCTCGCGTATGCAGTTCACGGCATCCTGATACCCCAGCGGCATACGGCTGTAGCCGCCGTATTGCTGTGCCCATTGCAGATAGTTGGCAAAGCCCTGCACATCGCCTTTCAGCAGCAGCTGACCTAAGAAGTAGTCAAGCGCCATCTTGTTGTCGTGGTTGTTCATGAACAGCAGCCCTAACATCTTGTCAATCTCGGCATGGCTGTACAGGAAATCCTCCTTGTAGCGCAGCTGCCGCAACCGCCCGTAGACGGGGTGGGCGGCTATCAGCTGTTCCTGGCCCAACAGCGCCTCGGCCTCCAATGCCCAGCTGCGGTAGAACAGGCTCTGCTTCAGCAGGGCGAGCTGCTTACGCGCCGTCTGGTAGTGGCCGTTCACTATCATGCACTCGGCAATGCGCTTCGTGCAGCGCCCGCTGTTGCGGCCGTTGAGTATCGACTCCTGGGTGTCGAACATATAGCGCTGCGCCGAGTTCACCATGCCCAGCCGCCAGAATGCCTCCGCCGTGGGCAGCATCGAGGTCAGGTCGCGCACACGCGGCATCAGCAGCGCATCTTCCCCGCTCTGGTAGAAGTCGAACATGCGGTCGGCCAGCTGCCGTTTCTGTGCCAAAGCCAAGTTGACACAGACCGAGCTGAACGGGGTGCGCACCTGGCGGGTCTTTGCCCGCTCAATCAGCTCATCCCAGCGCTCATGGCGCACCAGATAGTCTTCGCGAATCAGTTCGTATTTCTCGCTGTCGAAGCCTCCGGCCATCCGCGGCCATGCCAGCGGAGTGCGATAGTAGCCCTGCCCCCACAGCACCGCCGGGAGCGGCCACTGCGGCAGCAGCCAGGCGTAGGCGGCAAACTGAACGGCCGCCACCCACGGTGCCGCCCACAGGTGGCGCCACCCCTGCTGTCCCACGCGCAGCAGCACGTAGAGCCAGACCACAGGCCCTGCCAGCCAATAGAGCGCAGGCAGCATCAGCACATCGGCCCATGCGGCAGCCCTGGCCGCCGGGCCGCGCGACAGTCGCCCCATGAGCGCCGCCGCACCCAGTGTCATCAGCACCGCCACGGGCAGCGAAAGCAGCACGCTCTCGTCGCCCATCAGCCAGAGCAGAAACAGCGGCGGCAGCAGACTGACATAGAAGAGCCACGGGCGGCGCGTGGCTGACAACGAGCGCAATGCCCGCCATGCCGCCTGATGAATCAGCCAGAAAAGCGCACCCAACAGCAGCGCGCCCAGCCACTCGACATAGTAGAACTGCACTATCAGCTCGCCCAGCCAGTCGGCCAGTCCGCCCGGCACCGAAAGGCGCTCGGCCAGATAGTCGCCAGACCAGAGAAACAGCTGGTATTGCTCCTGATAGGACAAGGCATGAGGGTAGAGCAGCCACCAAAACAGCCACGTGCCAACGACTAACGCCGCCGACACTGCTGTCATGACATATTGATGCCACCTCTTTTCCATAACCGCTGCAAAGATACTACAAATCTGCGAAAGCGCCAAATAAAACAAAAGAACTTTACCCGACAGCCGGAAACGCCGGAAGGCGGCAGCGGTGTTTCATAGCGGTGTTTCATGCCTGCCCCGCAAAACGAGAAGCGAGGTGTACCCGGCAGGCACACCTCGCTTCGTCAGTTACTTTCTCTCACGGAATCACCATCCCGGATTCTGCTTGAGTTCAGGATTCATTTCCATGATGGTAATCGGATAGGGGAAGAGCCTGTGCTTCTCCTGGAAGCCTACGGTGAAGCCGGCATCCATGGCCTCGTGTGTATGGGCAATGTAGAAGCGGCTGTTAGCCTCAGTTCCATTCTCCCAGATGACATTGACATCGCTGGACCTTACGGGGCGGTGTACCTTGTCGTAAAGGTGAGGAACGGCCGTGCCTGCCTTCTTGAGTCGCTCAATGCCATTGGTGTCGTTCCAGCGGAGAATGTCCTGGAAACGGCAGCCCTCAAACCACAACTCGTAAGACTTTTCTCTCTTCAGCACTTCCATGTCAACAGTACTGCTGATGGTCTTTGAGCCGGCGCGCTCCTGAATCTTGTTGATATAGGTCTTGGCCGTAGCAGCATCTTCGGTCTTCAGGCAGCACTCCGCGTAGTTGAGCAGCACCTCTGCGTAACGCATGACAATGATGTTGTTCATGCGCATGCCGTTGCCGATTTCGCCGTCGCCATCAATGTCTCTGCAATCATTGCCGCGGTAGATAATCTTGAACGGCAGCCAGAACGACTGGCCATAAAGCCCTTGCTCCAGGTCAGAGATACCAATCTTGTCAGATGTCTTCTTCTGCTCAAGCGGCATGTTGTTCAGCTCCTCGTCGAAGTAAGCCATACCCTCAACGCCAGAGGTCTGATAGACGGCATCGTCAATGTGCATCAGCGTAGCCTTGAAGCGCTTTGAGTCGCCATCGTTGTCGTGGAACTCATTGCCAAACCACAGGGGAACGCCAATAGAGCCCCAACCGTCCAAGCCGTTTTCGTAAGCCTGGGCGGGGTTGGCCTTGAAGTTACCCGCACGCCAGTTGAAGCAGTTGGCTTCCATCCATGTTGAGTGCTGCATGGCACCGTTTCCGCTACCGAAGCTCCAACCGCCACCAGTGGCAACATTATACCTCATATTGATTTCGAACACTTTCTCCTTACAACCGTCACCTTCTACATGGAAGAGGTCGAGATACTCGTCACCCGAAACGAGGTCGTACTTGCCAGAGTCGATGACCTTCTTGAGGGCATCCTTGGCTTTTCTGTAGTCGCCGGCAAACA
>JAFLSH010000134.1:0-3958 GCA_022511055.1 Prevotella sp.
TTTTTTTTGTAACTTTGCACCAGAATTAGAAACGTTTCAATCGAATAGACTTATGGAAAAACAACTCAAGAAGGTGCTTGTGCTTGGCTCGGGCGCTCTGAAAATCGGACAGGCTGGTGAATTCGACTACTCTGGCTCTCAGGCCCTGAAGGCTCTCAGGGAAGAAGGCATCAGCTCAGTACTCGTAAACCCAAACATTGCTACTATCCAGACTTCGGAAGGCATAGCTGACAAGGTGTACTTCCAGCCGGTTACACCCTACTTCGTAACCGAAATCATCAAGAAGGAACGCCCAGACGGCATATTGTTGGCGTTTGGCGGCCAGACGGCGCTGAACTGCGGCACTGAACTCTACCAGAACGGTGTCCTCAAGGAATATGGCGTAGAGGTGCTGGGCACGAGCGTAGAGGCTATCATGAACACCGAAGACCGTGACCTCTTTGTCAAGAAACTGGCTGAGGTGCAGCTGAAAGTGCCCGTCAGCCACGCGGTGGAGAACATGGAAGATGCGCTCCGCGCTGCCCGCGAGATAGGCTTCCCCATCATGATTCGCTCGGCATACGCCCTGGGCGGTCTGGGCTCGGGCATCTGTCCTGATGAGAAGACGTTCATTGAGCTGGCAGAGAGTGCGTTCACCTTCGCGCCGCAGATTCTCGTTGAGGAGAGCCTGAAGGGATGGAAGGAAATAGAGTTTGAGTGCATACGCGACAAGAATGACCGCTGTTTCACCGTTGCCTCGATGGAGAACTTCGACCCGCTGGGCATACACACGGGCGAGTCTATCGTGGTGGCTCCCACCTGCTCGCTGACCGAGGAACAGGTGAAGATGTTGCAGGAGATTACCATCCAGTGTGTGAAGCATCTGGGCATTGTCGGCGAGTGTAACATCCAGTTCGCCTTCAATGCTGAGACCAACGACTACCGCATCATCGAAATCAACGCCCGCCTGTCGCGTTCCAGCGCGCTGGCATCGAAGGCTACGGGCTATCCGCTGGCTTTCGTGGCTGCAAAGATTGCCTTAGGCTACACGCTCGACCAGATTGGCGAGATGGGCACTACATCAAGTGCATACGTGGCACCGCAGCTGGACTACATGATTTGCAAGATTCCGCGCTGGGACCTGACAAAGTTTGCGGGAGTCAGCCGGCTCATCGGCTCGAGCATGAAGTCGGTCGGCGAGATTATGTCTATCGGCCGCTCGTTTGAGGAGATGATTCAGAAAGGTCTGCGCATGATAGGCCAGGGCATGCACGGCTTCGTGGGCAATGACCATACGCGCTTTGAAGACTTAGACCACGAACTGGCCAACCCCACAGACCTGCGCATCTTTGCCATTGCACAGGCGCTGGAAGAGGGATACACCGTAGAGCGCATAGAGGAGCTGACAAAGATTGATGTGTGGTTCTTGGAGCGCCTGAAGCACATTGTAGACCTGAAGCATAAACTGCAAGAATATAATAAGTTAGAGGAAATTCCTGATGCTTTCCTGTTAGAAGTGAAGCGCGCCGGCTTCTCTGATTTCCAGATAGCCCGCTTCGTGCTGAAGCCACAGCAGGGCAACATGGAAAAGGAGAACTTAGCTGTCCGCCGCCACCGCAAGGAGCGCGGCATACTGCCCTCGGTGAAGCGCATACCCACCGTGGCATCAGAGCATCCCGAGCTGACCAACTACCTCTACTTCACATACACGCACACGCCTGCCTTCCAAGACGAGTTCACGGTGGGCAAGGCCAATGCCGCCGAGGCTGACTACCAGCCCCGCCATGACATCAACTACTACCAGAACGACAAGTCGGTGGTGGTGCTTGGCTCGGGTGCCTATCGCATCGGCTCCAGCGTGGAGTTCGACTGGTGTTCGGTCAATGCCATCAACACAGCGCGTAAGTTGGGCTATAAGTCCATCATGATTAACTATAACCCCGAGACTGTGTCTACTGACTATGACATGTGCGATCGCCTCTACTTTGATGAGTTGTCGCTGGAGCGCGTACTCGATGTGATAGACCTGGAGTCGCCGCGGGGTGTCATCGTCTCGGTGGGTGGTCAGATTCCCAACAACCTGGCCATGAAGCTCTATCGCCAGGGCGTTCCCGTGCTGGGCACCAGCCCTGTCAATATTGACCGTGCAGAGAACCGTGATAAGTTCTCGGCCATGCTCGATAAACTTGGCATTGACCAGCCCGCATGGCGCGCACTCACCTCATTCGAGGACATCAAGGAGTTTGTCAACCAGGTGGGCTACCCCGTGCTGGTACGCCCCAGCTACGTTCTCTCCGGCGCTGCCATGAACGTCTGCTATGATGATGAAGAGCTGCACCGTTTCTTGGGCATGGCTACCGAGGTGTCGAAGGAGTTCCCCGTTGTCGTCTCGCAGTTCATGCAAGACACCAAGGAGATTGAGTTTGATGCCGTAGCCGACAAGGGCGAGGTGGTTGAGTATGCCGTTTCGGAACATGTCGAATATGCTGGCGTACACTCCGGCGATGCTACCATGGTGTTCCCGGCACAGCACATCTACTACTCCACCATCCGGCAGATAAAGAACATCAGCCGCAAGATTGCCAAGGAGCTGAACATCTCCGGCCCGTTCAACATTCAGTTCCTGGCCAAGAATCGCGAAGTGAAGGTGATTGAGTGCAACCTGCGCGCTTCGCGCTCGTTCCCATTCGTCTCGAAGATACTGAAGCGCAACTTCATCGAGACCGCCACGAAGATTATGCTTGATGCGCCATACGAGAAGCCCGACAAGTCTGAGTTCGATATTGACCGCATCGGCATCAAGGCATCGCAGTTCTCCTTCGCAAGACTACAGAACGCTGACCCTGTGTTGGGTGTCGATATGTCGTCTACGGGCGAGGTGGGCTGTCTTGGGGATAGCTTGAACGAAGCACTGCTAAATGCGCTGATAGCAACGGGTTATCGGTTGCCAGAAACACCAGATAGCAATCCTTCAGGCAAACGCCCAGCCGTACTCATCTCGTCTGGCGCTGCCAAGGGCAAGGTCAGTCTGTTAGAGCCGGCACAACAGCTGGTCAAGAAGGGCTATCAGGTCTATGCCACGGCGGGAACGGCACAGTTCTTCAACGAAAACGGCGTACCGGCCACCCCTGTCAGCTGGCCCGATGAAGAGGGCGAGAACAAGGTGATGACCATGATTGCTGACCACTGCTTTGACCTGATTGTCAATGTGCCAAAGAATCACTCGAAGCGCGAGCTGACCAACGGATACCGCATCCGCCGTGGAGCCATTGACCACAACATTCCCCTGATGACCAACGTGCGGCTGGCCAAAGCCTTCATCGAGGCTTTCACCGCCATGCGCCAGGAAGATGTGCAAATCAAGGCTTGGCAGGAATATAACAACTAAGCAGAGTGTTGTGGATAGCCGCCTTTCGGGGCAGGCTATCCATGACTAAAAGGTGTCGCGGTCGTCAAGCACACGGAAACGGCTGCGCACGGCATCCAGAGCGGCAAAGTCTAATTCAACGGTCTTTGCCGCTTCTTCATGGCCTAACTCTAACAAGGTTTCGCCCTTTGGCCCGCAGACCAGGCTCTCGCCAACATAGTGGCAGAAATGGTCGCTGCCCACGCGGTTACAGCCTATCAGATAGCACTGGTTTTCTATGGCGCGGGCGCGTGTCAGCACACGCCACGCCTGCTGGCGGCGCTCCGGCCAATTGGCTGTCAGGATAATGGCATCATAGTTGCCGGCCACACCGTAACGCGCCCAGACGGGAAAGCGCAGGTCGTAACATGTCAGCAACAGGAACTGCCGCCCCTGAAAGCTGACTATCACCCGGTTGTCGCCCGCCGTGATATGGCGGTCTTCGTGTCCGTATGTGAAAAGGTGGTGCTTGTCATAGAAAGTGGTCTTTTCCGGGGTGACAAAGAAATGGCGGTTGCGGAAAAGTCCATCTTGGGTCTTGATAAGCAGGCTGCCGCTCAGGGCACATTGGCA
>JAFLSH010000134.1:4058-8167 GCA_022511055.1 Prevotella sp.
AGTGATTACAAATAGAAGTCGCGGGTCAAGGATTCATACCATGCTGACCGCTGGCCAGGGCTTGTCTCTATGACACCCTCGGTCTGCTCCACGGCGGAAGGGTGTTTGCGGAAAGCTAACAGGAAACGGCGCGCCGGCTTTCGGGGAGTGGTCTTGACAGCACACTCGCGGCTCTTGAAGAAACCACGCAGCGCGGCTTCACTCTCTAACTTTGCTTTGCAGTCGAAAGGAATTATAACCGATAGTTCGCCATTGTCTGCCAATAAGCGCCATGCTGCCGCCATCAGTTGGCTGTATGTCAGCGTTTCAGCGTGCCGCGCCGTGGTGCGCTGCTGGTCTGGGCAGGTCAGGGCATCTACAAAGAACGGCGGATTGCAGACTATCGCGCTGAAAGGGGCTGCGGCCGATACGGCGAAGGTCGTGGCATCAGCCTGAAAAATCTGTATGCGGTCGGAAAAGGGAGAGGCGGCTACGTTTTCACGCGCCTGCTCAACGGCATCGGCATCTATGTCAATACCTGTAATCTGCGCATCAGGAAAGCGCTGAGCCATCATCAGCGCAATGAGTCCCGTGCCCGTGCCTAAGTCGAGAATCGGGCCACTCCCCTCTCCTACTTCTGCCCACGCGCCAAGCAGTGTGCCATCTGTGCCCACTTTCATGGCCGTGCGGTCTTGACAGACCGTGAAACGGCGGAACTGGAAATACTGGTTTGCCATATTCAATTGCAAAAATGCGGTTGTTGGGTGCAAAGATACTAATTATTTGTTAATTCTTAATTCTTATTTCTCAAATCTTAATTTATTTATGTACCTTTGCAGTCAAATTTGCAGAAAAGAAACGATGAATGACAATTCTAACAACAAGGCTTTCTCTCTGATAGCCGACATTGAAGGAGAATTCAAGGACTTAGTAAACTTCCCTCTACCCGAAAGGCTGCCTATACTGCCTGTGCGCAATCTGGTACTCTTTCCCGGTGTGGTATCGCCTATACTCATTGGCCGTGAATCGAGCATGTCTCTCATTCGGAAAGCCGAGAAAAAGCAGCAGATTATCGGCGTTATCTGCCAGCGGGAGCCAGAGGTGGAGATTCCACAGCGCGAAGACCTCTATGACTATGGCGTATATGCCAAGGTTATCAAGCAACTATCGTTGCCAAACGGCAATGTAACGGTCATTGTGCAGGCTCTGGGCCGACTGAAGCTGAACACGCTGGAGAGCCTGCAACCCTATTTGGTGGGTACGGTTGAAGCGGCGCACGAAGTACAGCCCGAAAAACGTGACAGGGAGTTCCGCACGGCCATGGAAGACCTGCGCACTCAGGTGAACGAGTACGTGATGATGAGTGATGAGATTCCTGATGAGGCCACCTTTGCCTTCAAGAACATCTCGAACAACGTGATGGCACTGAACTTCACCTGTTCGAACATACCGTTCACCATCAAGGAGAAGATGCAACTGCTTGAGACCGAGACCATCAAGGAGCGCCTCTTCGGAACGCTGAAGATACTGAACAGGGAAATCAACCTGCTGCACCTGAAGAATGACATACGCGACAAGACGCGTGAGGATATAGACCAGCAGCAGCGCAACTACTTTCTGCAACAGCAGATTAAGAATCTGCAAGCAGAGATGTCAAACGGCGAGTCAAGCCCGGAGAAAGAGGAACTGCTGATGAAGGCCCTGGATAAGAAGTGGCCAGAGGAAACGCACAAGTTCTTCTTGAAAGAGGCCGACAAGCTGGATAACCTAAGCCCGCAGTCGCCGGAGTTCAACGTTCAGCTGACCTACCTGCAAACGCTTGTGGGGCTGCCGTGGGGCGAGTACACCCGCGATGACTTGAATCTGAAGCGGGCACAGCGGATTTTGGACAAAGAGCATTACGGCATGGAGAAGGTGAAGGAGCGCATATTGGAGTACATGTCAGTGCTGGCGCTGCGCGGCGACTTGAAATCGCCCATTCTCTGCCTCTATGGCCCGCCGGGAGTGGGCAAAACCTCACTGGGCAAGTCTATTGCCGAGGCCATGAAGCGCAAATATGTGCGCATTTCACTCGGCGGCCTGCATGATGAGGCTGAAATCCGTGGTCACCGCCGCACCTATATCGGTGCCATGCCCGGCCGCATCATTAAGTCTATTCAGAAGGCAGGCTCATCTAACCCGGTGTTCATTCTCGATGAGATAGACAAGGTGACACAGATGACCCACAACGGCGACCCGGCCTCTGCCCTGCTCGAAGTGCTTGACCCGGAGCAGAACTCCGCCTTTCATGACAACTATCTGGATGTTGACTACGATTTGTCGAAGGTGCTTTTCATAGCCACGGCCAACAATCTGTCAACCATTCCACGCCCCCTACTCGACCGCATGGAGATTATCGAGGTAAGTGGCTATATTACAGAGGAAAAGATTGAAATCGCAAAGCGACACTTGATTCCCAGAGAACTGGAAAACACCGGCATGAACACGCTTGACCACAAGCCGCTGCTGAACAAGGCCGCCATTGAGATGATAATCGAGCGATACACGCGGGAAAGCGGTGTGCGCCAGCTGGAGAAGCAAATCAACAAGCTGATGCGCAAGTTAGCCTACAAATGGGCTACGGGCAATGGGCTCGACACGGTGAAGATTACGCCGGCAGAGGTGGAGACCCTGCTCAGCAAACCGCCCTTCTACCGCGACATCTACCAGGGCAACGACTATGCTGGCGTGGTGACAGGACTGGCATGGACTTCGGTGGGCGGTGAAATACTGTTCATTGAGACTTCGTTGTCAAAGGGAAAGGCAGGTAAGCTCACTTTGACAGGAAACCTGGGAGATGTCATGAAAGAGTCTGCCATTATTGCCCTGGAATATGTCAAGGCGCACATTGACAAGCTCGGTGTAGACCACCGCATCTTCGACAACTGGAATATCCATATCCACGTGCCTGAAGGCGCTACGCCCAAAGACGGCCCTTCAGCGGGCATCACCATTGCCACGTCTATCGCTTCGGCGCTGACCCAGCGCAAGGTGCGCAAGAACACGGCCATGACTGGCGAGATAACACTTCGCGGCAAAGTGTTGCCCGTTGGCGGTATCAAGGAGAAGATTCTTGCCGCCAAACGTGCCGGAATCACGGATATCGTGATGTGCCGTGAGAACGAGAAAGACATTCTTGAAATTCCCGATATCTACCTGAAGGGCGTTACGTTCCATTATGTTGAGAGCATACAGGATGTATGGGATTTCGCATTGACTAACGAGCGCGTCAGACACCCCCTTGACTTCACAATCCCGGAGAGTGGCTCTGACCCCGCCAAGCCCACGGCCTGAGGCGAGGCTCATTGACCTGTAAACAAGCGATTTATGGCAAATTTCTTCCAGCTGCAACATACAGACAACGCCTCTGATGCCCGTGCCGGCCTTATTACCACCGCCCACGGACAGATAGAAACGCCTATCTTCATGCCCGTAGGTACGGCAGGCAGTGTCAAGGGCGTACACTTCCAGGAGCTGCGTGAGCAGGTGAACGCCCAGATTATACTGGGCAACACCTATCATCTGTATCTGCGCCCCGGGCTCGACACGTTGCGGAAAGCTGGCGGCCTGCACAAGTTCAACACTTGGGAGCGGCCGATACTGACCGACTCAGGCGGCTTTCAGGTCTTCTCGCTGACCGGCATTCGCAAGCTGCGCGATGAAGGCTGCGAGTTCCGCAGCCACATAGACGGCTCGAAGCATTTCTTCACGCCGGAGAATGTCATTGACACCGAGCGGACCATTGGGGCAGACATTATCATGGCCTTTGACGAATGCCCGCCCGGAGAGAGCGACTACGCATACGCCGCTAAGAGCCTGAAACTTACGCAACATTGGTTAGACCGCTGCTTAAAGCGGTTTGACGAGACCGAATCACTCTATGGCTACCGCCAGAGCCTCTTCCCGATAGTGCAGGGCTGCACGTTCAAGGAACTGCGCCGCGAGGCAGCCAAGTACGTGGCCGACAAGGGGGCTGACGGGAACGCCATTGGCGGGTTGGCCGTTGGCGAGCCTACTGAGGTGATGTACGAAATGATAGAGGTGGTCAACGAAATACTGCCCAAAGACCGCCCCCGATACCTCATGGGAGT
>JAFLSH010000135.1 GCA_022511055.1 Prevotella sp.
CCCCCACTCTATTTCTGTTCCTCGGGCTTCAGGTATTTCTCGCCCGTCTGCTGGATAATCCAGCGCTTGTAGGCTTCGGGGTATCCGGGGCGCTTGACGGTGGCGCCGAGGCCGTACTTGCTGCGCTGGAACTGTCCGTTCTGCTCGGGTCTGACGGCCATGTCGTTGTGCTTGACGATGAGGTGGAAGGCCAGCTGCCGCCAGCGGGCTATCATCTCGTCGGCCTTCTGGCAGGTGTAGGCCGTGAAGTACTGGGTGCGGGCTGCGCCGGAGAGCTGCAGGCCGGCGGCCTCGATGTCTTTCTGGTCGGCAAAGTACTGCCGCTCCAGCGAGTCGCGCACTTGCTGCAGGTCGGGGAAGAGGGCCGAGTAGCGGGGATAGACCATGTTGCTGACCCAGTTCTCTACCCAGAAGGCGTTGTCCATGGAGAAGGTGATGTCGTCTGCCCCCTCGCCGCTGTAGCACTTCGGCTGGCGGGTGGTGCAGCAGTAGACGGGGGTGTAGGCCACCATGTTGGGGTCGTCGTTGCCAAACCAGAGGCAGCCGCCGGCCTCGTTGGGCATCCACGAGCGCATCTGCGAGACGAAGGTCCAGGCGGTCTGCTGGGTGCTGGTGGGGCGCTCGTTGAAGTATTTCTTGCCGTCGACCTCGAAGTAGAGGGGTGTCGGTCGGTAGGGCATCTGCCAGATGCCGCCGCCGATGTCCTGACCCTCGGAGACGTCGAAGGGCGTGCCCTCGAAGTGGTCGCGCATGGCCGTCTGCACGTCCTGTACGGTGAGCTGCCTGTTGGGCTTCACCCAGAGTGGCATGGGCTCGGCATCGGGCTCGATGCCGGCTGCCCAGGGTATGTACTTGTCCATGCCGTCGGCGTAGCGGTTGAAGAACTGCCAGACGCGGGCATCGCAGATGCGGCGGCCGCTGAAGTCGGGCTTGGCGTAGGCGGCGTTGAAGCTGAAGTCGGCATCGCTGCCGGTGTACCAGCCCATCTTACGGGCATAGCTGACGACGTTCTTCGACCAGAGGACGGTCTCCTGCCCCTTCTTCTCCTTCTTCTTGGGCATGAAGGTGGTGATGCGGCTCTGGTTGGCGTGGCCGCAAATCATGTCGTCGGGAATGCGGACCGCCACCCAGACGGTGCGCTCCCGCGAGACGGTGCGGTCGGGGCCGCAGCCCATCATCTCCATAATCCAGGCTTCGTTGGGGTCGCAGATGGTGAAGGTCTCGCCCTCTGAGTAGTAGCCGTACTGCTCGACCAGCGTGGTCATGACCTCGATGGCCTCTCGGGCAGTCCGGGAGCGCTGCAGAGCGATGTAGATGAGCGAGCCGTAGTCGATGATGCCCGTGGAGTCGGCCATCTCCTCGCGCCCGCCGAAGGTGGTCTCGCCGATGGTGACCTGATGCTCGTTGATGTTGCCGATGACGTTGTAGGTCTCGGCCGCCTCGGGTATCTCGCCCAGGTACTTGTTCGTGTCCCACTCGTAGACGGGGCGCATGTCGCCGGGCTGGTGCTTGGCGGCGGGATAGTGGTACAGATACATGAAGGCTCCGTAGGAGTCGGCGTTGTAGCTACAGATGACCGACCCGTCGGCAGAGGCTTTCTTGCCAACGATGAAGTTGGTGCATGCCGATGCCTGGCGGGCAGGCATGAGCATGGCGATGGCGGCAATGGCCAGTGTTGTGATTCTTTTCATAATTGGTGTTATTGTTTGTTTTGATATGCCGTTAGTAGGTGAATGTGGCTTCATAGGTCTGGCTGTTCTGGCGGTTGTCTGTCGCGGTGAACAGCAGCCTGTGGCGGCTGCCCGACGGCGAGAGCCACGTCTCGCGCAGGTCGCAGGCATAGCGGTGGGTCTTCTCGACCGCATCGAAGACAATGAAGCGGCCGTCGACGGTGGCGGTCCACGTGGCGATGCCCGACTTGGCATCGGTGACGTTCAGCACCAGCTGGGTGTCGAGGCTGACGGGGCTAATCTGCGGCGGCTCGTCGTCGTAGTCAAGCTGATACCACGCCCCCAGCTCGCGCAGCTGGCCGCGCACCCAGCCTTCCTCGTAGTCGCCGCCCATGAAGCTGCCGCCCGAGGCTATGTAGAGCTTCGAGGGGTCTTCGACGGGCGACTGCACACTGATGCTGAGCGTGGCGGCGGACAGCAGCGGCAGCGAGCGGCTGTTGAAGGTATAGGCATCAGACAGGGCATCCAGCTGGTTGTTGCTCTTCACCTGCGGCTGCAGCCAGACATCGTTGGCCAGCAGGCCGTAGGGAACGATGAGCTGCATGCCGGGAACGCTGTAGGAGTTGGTCTGGTCCCAGCGGAAGAGTGTCTGGCCGTCGTGCTGCTCGTCAGTAGCCGCCCCGGCCGAGGGTACGCCCTTGACCGTGAAGGCATAGTGCGCCTCGTTGCCTTGGTAGTCGCGGAGAATGTATTCCACCTGGTAATCGCGCTCTTCGCTGAAGTCGACGATGCCCCGCCGCTCGTCGGCAGTGAGTATGGGCAGCGTGTTGCCGGGCTCTATGTAGGAGCGCATATACCAGACACGGTGGCGCTGCCAATGGTCGTAGTCGCCCCACGAGTTGACCATGCGGTTATGCGCATCGGGAATGCGGTCGACCCGGCTGCTGAACACCTCGCGGCCGTCGACCAGCAGGTGGGTTTCGCGGATGCCGTAGTGGTTGGGGCTGTCTTGCATGTAGTCGTCGGCACAGAGGGCAAAGCCCACCCTGCCCCACGCCGTGAAGCGGGTCGGCTGCTTGCGGTTGGCGAAGCCGAATGTCTGGTTGCGGCTGCTGCCGCAGAAACTGCTGTGGCGGTCTTGCGGACAGGCCATGAAGCCGTGGGCGCGGGGAGGTATGGTGTCGTTGATGAAGTCGCTGAGGAACTCGTAGGGGTCGAGCATATCCCAGGTGCGGGTGTCGCGTATCTCCAGGTGCAGGTGCGGGGCTGTCGAGTGGCCGGTGTTGCCGCTCAGGGCGATGTGCTGCCCCTGACTGACTGGCAGCTCGAGCGGCGAGAACACGGCATCGGCCACCGATGTCTGGTGTTCGTACTGGTAGCGGCGCAGGGCGGCCTTGATGCGGGGCGAGAAGCTCTTCAGGTGGCAGTAGATGCTGGTCTGGCCTGTGGGGTGCGTGATATAGACGGCATTGCCAAAGCCGTACAGGCCGCAAGTGACACGCGAGACATAGCCGTCGCCAATGGCGCAGATGGGCTTGCCTTCCACGCCGCCGGTCCTGATGTCCAGCCCGCCGTGAAAGTGGTGCGGCCGCGGCTCGCCAAAATTTCCCGCCAGCGAGATGTCGTAGTCCACTGGCGGGCGAAAGATTGAGAGTAGTATGCTCAGGACAGTGACTAACATGCCTTGAAACTCATGTCCAGCCCCTTGACGGAGTGCGTCAGGGCACCGACGCTGATGAAGTCGACCCCCTGCTCGGCGTAGTCGCGGATGGTGTCGAAGGTGATGCCGCCGCTGGACTCCGTCTCGTAGCGGTGGTCAATCATCTCGACCGCCTTCCGGGTGTCGGCAACAGAGAAGTTGTCGAGCATGATGCGGTCTACGCCACCGTGGTCAAGCACCTGCTGCAACTCATCGAAGGTGCGGACCTCTATTTCTATCTTCAGCTTCAAGCCTTTCTCGTCGAGATACTGGTGGCAGCGGTCAATGGCATTGGTGATGCCGCCCGCGAAGTCAATGTGATTGTCTTTCAGCAATATCATGTCGAACAGGCCGATGCGGTGATTGCAGCCGCCGCCTATCTTCACCGCCTGCTTCTCCAGCAAGCGCATGCCCGGCGTGGTCTTGCGTGTGTCAAGCACACGGGTGTTAGTGCCCTTCAACCGCTCTACATAGCGGTCGGTCATGGTGGCAATGCCGCTCATGCGCTGCATGATGTTCAGCATCAGGCGCTCGGTCTGCAGCAGCGAGCGTATCTTGCCGGCGACCACCATGGCTATGTCGCCCTTCTTGACACGCGTGCCGTCGGTCATCAGCACCTCTACCTGCATGGTGGGGTCAAAACGGCGGAACACCTGCTTGGCCACCTCAACGCCGGCCAGGATGCCGTCTTCCTTGATAAGCAGGTGGCTCTTCCCCATGGCATCCTCGGGAATGCAGCACAAGGTGGTGTGGTCGCCATCGCCGATGTCCTCTGCAAACGACAAGTCAATCAGCCTGTCAACAAGTTCTTCCTCTTTAAACATGGTTTGTCTGTTTTTTAAAAATGTGCATATTGAGACATAATTATTCCAGATAGACACCGAAGCCAATTCGGAAGCCGAAGCCAGAGTTGTCCTTGAAGCTCTTGGTACTCATGTCATAGTAAACCTCGGGCTCTATGGTGACGGTGCGGCTCAGGAAGAAAGCATAGCCTAAGCTGGCGTATGGCAGAAAGTCGTCGTAGCCAACGGCATGCTTGTAGTGGGCGCCAACGCCTAAGTAAAGGCCGTTTTGCTCAATGTAGTAGCGAATGCCGGCACCGGCCTGAAAATCGTTTGGCGCATCTTGGCGGACAGCCCACTGCACATCGGCAAGCACCATCCAGTTGTCCTGAAACATGCAGCCGGCCTTGGCATTGACATCCAGGCTCCAGTTCTTCGTGAAGTCGTAGTTAAGGTTAAGTCCTGACAAGGATGTATTAAAATAGAGCTTACCTGCACCAAACGGTGTCGTCGAGTCGTTCAGATACTGGGCGTTTGCGCTCATCGCCATCAGAAGGGCGACCATAGAAATCAGTAGTTTTCTCATGCTATTAAAACTTTTTTTATGTTATTGATTAATCTTGTTTGCACTCTCTTTGCCAACTTCCTTGCGATACCACAGCGTAAACCATGCGACGGCCACTACCAGGCAAGCCAGTCCCAGCCCGTATGCCAACGGCTCAGGCAGAGCAAACGCCTGCCTCGAGACGAACAGGAACGTTGAGCAGACGGTGGTCATGAACAATGCCGGAATCAGTGTCAGCCAGAAGCACTTGCGCTCACGCACCAAGTAGACGGTCAGCATCCACAGGGTGAACACAGACAACGCCTGATTAGACCATCCAAAGTACTGCCAGATGGTGTTGAAGCCGTCAGGATTCTCAATCTGCCAGACCAACATGGCTATAGAGCAGCAGAACATGGGCACGCAAATGGTCAGGCGCTTGGCTATAGGCCGCTGGTCCATTTTCAGCCAGTCAGCCACCACCAGTCGGGCGGAGCGGAAAGCGGTGTCGCCGCTCGTGATGGGGGCTGCCACCACGCCGAGCATGGCCAACACTGCACCCGTCACCCCTAACCATTCGTTGCACACCAGATTGACCACAGCCGGCGCTGACGTGTGGAAACCGGCGGTAGCAGCCTCTATCAGTTCGTAGCCAGGCGCCGGATTGCCATAGAAGAACCATGAGGAGACCGTCGCCCAGATGAGCGCCACAATACCCTCGGTAATCATGGCGCCGTAGAATATGGGGCGGCCCATGCGCTCACTTTTCATGCAGCGCGCCATGAGCGGACTCTGCGTGGCATGGAAGCCGGAGATGGCGCCGCAGGCTATCGTGATGAAGAGGCAGGGGAATATCTGGTCAATCCACTTGTCGGGCTCGGCCTCCTTGCCCATGTTATAGAGATGGTCCCAAAGCTCCGGCACGGTGGGCCAGTGAATGAAGAGCCAGACCATCAGCGCACTGGCCATGAACAGCAGCGAGATGGCAAAAAGCGGATAGACCTTGCCAATAATCTTGTCAATGGGAAGCATCGTGGCTATGATGTAGTAGACAAAGATGATGCACACCCACATCATGGTCTCGCCACCGATGGAATGCAGTATTTCTGCCGGCGAGTAGACAAACACCGTACCCACCATGATGAGCAGCAGCACGGTAAACACCAGCATGACGCTCTTCGCCGCCGACCCTAAGTACTTCCCGATGAGCTGCGGCAGCCCGGCGCCGTCGTTGCGCATGGAGAGCATGCCCGAAAGGTAGTCATGGGTAGCGCCGGCAAAGATGCAGCCCAGCACAATCCAGACGTATGCCACAGGGCCGAACTTGGCACCCATGATGGCGCCGAAAATCGGCCCCGTACCGGCGATGTTCAGAAACTGAATCATGAAAATCTTCCACGAGGGAAGCACGATGTAGTCCATACCATCAGCCTTGGCAACAGCAGGGGTTACACGGTCGTCAGGGCCAAATACTCGCTCAACAAAACGGCCATAGACAATGTAGCCGCAAATGAGTGCCAACAGGCAGAGCGCAAATGAAATCATCTTCTATTTGTTAGATTTTGTTGTTTTTGCATGCAAAGTTAATCTTTTTATTTGAGAAATTGAAAAATTATCGTAATTTTGCATCGAAATTAAGTAAAATTGATAGAATTGAAAACAAGACTGACCCTTATATTTCTGTTTGTGTGCCTCCTGTCTTCTGCCCAGAAACACGAGGTCAGGGCGGTGTGGCTGGCCACCATCGGAGGCATCGACTGGCCCCGCTCGCACAATGCCGCAGAGCAGCGGCGGGAAATGATACGCACGCTGGACATGCTCAAGGCAGCGGGCATCAACACCGTTCTGTTGCAGACGCGTGTTCGCGCCTCCACCATCTATCCCTCTGCCATTGAGCCCTGGGATGCCTGCCTGACGGGAAGCCATGGGCGGGCGCCGGGCTACGACCCGCTGCAGTTCTGCATCGACGAGTGCCACCGCCGGGGCATGGAGCTGCACGCCTGGATAGTAACCATCCCGGTAGGCAAGCTGACGGAGGCACGATGCAAGGAGTTCCAGAGGCGTAACCCGCAGCTGTTCAGCAAGGTGGGCGATTCTGGCTACATGAATCCAGAAAACCCGCGCACGGGCGACTATCTGGCAAGAATCTGTCAGGAAGTGACCCGCAATTACGACATTGACGGCATTCATCTGGACTACATTCGCTACCCCGAGACATGGAAGCTGAAAGTGAGCCGGGCGCAAGGCCGGCAAAACATCACGTCTATAGTGCGCAAGATTCACCAGGCCGTCAAGCAAGAAAAGCCCTGGGTCAAGCTCTCATGCTCGCCCATTGGCAAGCACGGCGACCTGACTCGCTACAGGAGCGGCGGGTGGAATGCCTATAACGCAGTGTGCCAGCACGCACAGGAGTGGATGCGCGAAGGGCTGATGGACCAGCTCTACCCCATGCAGTACTTCCGGGGCAACAATTATTTCCCGTTTTTGCTCGACTGGCAGGAACAGTCGGCAGACTGCGGCATCGTGTCGGGATTGGGCATCTATTTCCTTGACCCGCGCGAAGGCAAGTGGACACTCGACGATGTCCGCCAGCAGATGTTCTTCTGCCGCGAGGTCGGGGCTGGGCACAGCTTCTTCAGGAGTAAGTTCCTGACAGACAACACAAAGGGGATATACGACTTCACCCGGCACTTTAACAGGCTGCCGGCACTCCCCCACCCCTTAAAAGCCACAGGCAAGGCCGCGCCTGAAGCGCCCGCCGGCCTGCAGCTAAGGAACGGGCAGCTGTCGTGGCCGGCCGCCGTCAACAACAACGACTCGCCTTACTTGCTCTACAACGTCTATGCTTCACGCGACTATCCTGTGGACACCTCTTGCCCGGAAAACCTCGTCGGCTGGCGGCTACGGGCCACGTCTGTAAGTGTCAAGCCTGCGCCCGGGCTGTATTATGCCGTCTGCGCTGTCGACCGCTACGGTCAGGAGAGCAGCCCCCGACAAATGGATGACGGGAAAGCCCGTGCCCTCATGGGAGCTACGGCAAGGCGCATTGAACTGACCGACGGCCAATGGCTTGTCATGCCACCCAAAGACCAGGCGCTCGATGCGAAATATGCCGCCATCGAGACACTCCACGGACAGCTCGTGATGACCATTGCCTATCAGGAACAGCAGCGCATCAACATCTCCCATCTGCCCGAAGGCATCTACCAGCTGCGCTCCCTGGGGCATAAAGGCACTCACCACAGGATTGGCTTTTTTGCCATCAAGCGCCGCTAATCGCAGGAAAAGAGCGGCAGCCGGCGATTATTAGGCAGTAAAACAAGGCTATAATCAGAATTTTTTATTATCTTTGCAGTACGAATCTAACATCATCATCATTATAAACAGAGCTATATGGAAAGAACATGGAGATGGTTTGGCAAGAACGACAAGATAACACTTGCCATG
>JAFLSH010000136.1 GCA_022511055.1 Prevotella sp.
ACAGGCGGCAATGGAAAAGGCAAAAACGGCAGACAGGAACATCATGAAGGGCTACAAACGCTATTTGCGGTTGGAGCGTAACTTCTCGGGCAACACGCTCGATGCCTACCTGCGTGACCAGCAGAAGTTGCAGGGCTTTCTCGATGCCGAAGGGAAGTCCGTGCTTGATGTGGAACTGGCAGACCTGCAGGCGTTTGCCGCCGGGCTGCACGACATTGGGGTGGGGCCGCGCTCGCAGTGCCGCATTCTGAGCGGTGTGCGCCAGTTCTATCGCTACTTGCAGCTGGATGGCTATCGGGAAGATGACCCTACGGAACTGTTGGAGTCGCCGCGGCTGGGCGAGCATCTGCCCGAGGTGCTGACCACGGAAGAGGTGGACAGGCTGGAAGCATCGATAGACCTGGCAAAGTGGGAAGGCCACCGTAACCGCGCCATCATCGAAGTGCTTTTCTCGTGCGGCCTGCGCGTCAGCGAGCTGACGGAGCTGAAGCTGTCTAACCTCTATCTGAACGAGCAGTTTCTGCGCATTGTGGGCAAGGGGTCGAAGGAGCGGCTGGTGCCCATCTCGCCGCGCGCCATCAAGGAGCTGGGTTTCTGGTTTGATAGTCGGCAGCAGATGGTCATCAAGCCGGGCGAAGAAGACTACGTGTTCCTGAACAGGCGCGGCGCGCACCTGACACGCACCATGATTCTGATTATGGTGAAGCGCCAGGCAGAGCTGGCGGGCATCAAGAAGAACATATCGCCCCACACGCTGCGCCACTCGTTTGCCACGGCACTGCTCGAAGGGGGAGCTGACCTCCGCGCCATTCAGGCCATGTTAGGGCACGAGTCGATAGGCACTACGGAAATCTACATGCACATTGACACCACCACCTTGCGCCAGGAAATTCTGGAGCATCACCCGCGAAACAAGGCTTTTGCAACGGATAATCGGGCGGTCTGAGGCCGTTGGGGCGGGGCTATGTCAAAAAAAGATTAAAACTATGAAGTTTTTTGTGGTTTTTCACGTTTATAAGGTAAAAAAGGAGTACCTTTGCAAGCAATTTCACAAAACCTAAAAATTTTATAGTAAAAACGTTACAAACATGAAAATGAGAAAACTTTTAGCAATGTTTGTGCTGGCCGTTGCCGGCACACTGTCAGTGGCAGCCCAGATGCAGCAGATGCAGATGCCGCCCGTTCCCGTTGACCCTGATGTGCGCATCGGCAAGCTCGACAACGGTCTGACCTATTACATTCGGTATAACAACTGGCCGGAGAATCGGGCTGAATTCTACATTGCGCAGAAGGTCGGCTCGCTGCAAGAAGATGACACCCAGCGCGGTCTGGCCCACTTTCTGGAACACATGGCGTTCAACGGCACGAAGCACTTTGCCGGCAACGACCTGCTGCGCTGGTGCGAAAGCATCGGCGTGAAGTTCGGTACTGACCTGAATGCCTACACATCGATTGACCAGACGGTCTATAATATCTCAAACGTGCCCACCACGCGCGAGTCTATCGTCGACTCGTGCCTGATGATTCTCTGGGACTGGGCCGATGGGCTGCTGCTCGAGCAAGAGGAGATTGAGAAGGAGCGTGGTGTCATTCACGAAGAGTGGCGCCTGCGCACCAGTGCCCAGATGCGCATGCTGGAGCGCGACCTGCCCAAGCTCTATCCCGGCTCCAAGTATGGCCACCGCATGCCTATCGGCCTGATGGAGATTATCGACAACTTCGAGCGCCCCTTCTTGCAGCAGTACTACGAGAAGTGGTACCGCCCCGACAATCAGGGCATCATTGTTGTCGGCGATATTGACGTAGACAAGGTGGAGCAGAAAATCAAGGATATGTTCGGCCAGATAGAGAAGCCGGGGGCAGATGCCGCCAAGGTGGAGCTGGAGCCCGTGCCTGACAATGCCGAGCCTATTGTCATCATTGACAAGGACAAGGAGCAGGCTATCGACATGGTTTCGGTGATGTTCAAGCACGAAGCCGTGCCCGATGAGGCCAAGAACAGTCTGCTCTACATGTTGAATAACTATATGAAGAACGTGGCCTTTGGCATGCTGGGCAACCGACTGGGCGAAATGGCACAGCAGCCCGACTGCCCCTTCCTGCAGGCTCAGGTGAGCGATGGCAACTACCTGCTGGCCAAGACAAAGGATGCTTTGGACATTACCGTTGTGCCGAAGGAAGGCCAGATGAACGAGGCGCTGAAGGCAGTCTTCGCCGAAGTGCTGCGTGCCGCCGAGTTTGGCTTCACCGCCACGGAGTATGGCCGCTCGCAGGCCAACACGCTGAGTTCACTCGACAAGACCTACTCGAACAAAGACAAGCGCTACAACCGCCAGTTTGTCAATGAGTACGTGTCGCATTTCCTGGCCAACGAGCCCATCCCCTCGCTGGATGACTACTATCAGGTGATGAAGCAGCTTGTGCCCAGCCTGCCGCTGGAAGCCATCAACGAGACCCTGAAGCAGCTCGTGCCGAAGAGCGACTCGAACATGGTGGTACTCAACTTCAACCACGAGAAGGAAGGGGCTACCTATCCTACCGAGGAAGGGCTGCTGGGCGCTATTCGCGATGCGCGCGCCATGAAGTTAGAGGCATACGTGGACAACGTGAAGGATGAGCCGCTGATGACCGTGCTGCCGAAGGCAGGCAAGATAAAGAAGGAAACGAAAAACGACAAGTTCGACTACAAGGAGCTGACCCTGTCGAATGGCGTGAAGGTGGTGCTGAAGCAGACCGACCTGAAGAAAGACCAGGTCTTGCTGAGTGCCGAGGGCTACGGCGGTGCTTCGCTCTACGGACTGGAAGACCATGCCAACCTGAGCCTGTTTGATGATGTGGTGGAGGCCAGCGGCCTGGGTAACTTCTCGTCTACCGAGCTGGTCAAGGCTTTGGCAGGCAAGATTGCCGGTGCCAGCCTCTCCATGAGTTCGCAGCGCACCGTGGTCAGCGGCTCTTCAACCCCGAATGACGTGGAGACCATGATGCAGCTGGTCTATCTCTATTTCACCAACATCAACAAAGACCAGCAGTCGTTTGACCAGCTTATCAAGACCTATGAGATTTCGCTGAAAAACCGCCTGCTGCAGCCGGAAGCCGTGTTCAGCGACTCGCTGACTGCCACGCTGTCTTGCCACAATCCGCGCAACCGCTCGCTGGAAGTGGCCGATTTGAAGAACGTGAACTATGACCGCATCTTGGAGATGGCCAAGGAGCGCACGGCCAACGCCGGTGCCTTCACCTTTACCATCATTGGCAACTTCGATGAGGCCAAGCTGCGCCCGCTGATTGAACAGTACATTGCCTCGCTGCCAGTACAGAAGAAGGTGGTGAAGGGCAAGGACATTTCCACTGACTACAAAGGCAAGGTGGTCAACGACTTCAAGCACAAGGCCGAGACCCCGAAGGCCATTGCCGTGCTGCACTGGTATTCCAAGCAGGTTCCCTACACGCTCGATAATCTCATTCTCTCGCAGGTGGCCGGCCAGGTACTCAGCATGGTCTATCTGAAGGAGATTCGCGAGGAGGCCAGCGCCGCCTATACCGTTAGCGCACAGGCCGGCGTGAGCCGCGATGACTTTGGCGATGCGGCTACCATCTACGCCTACTGCCCCATGAAGCCCGAGAAGGCCGATGTGGCTGTACGCATCATGCGCGAGGCCGTGCAGAACATGGCCAAGACCTGCGATGCCGATATGGTGCAGAAAGTGAAGGAGTACATGCTCAAGTCGCATGCCGACCTGCTGAAGACCAATGCCTATTGGGTTAGCCGCATCGGCTTGTGGCGCAAGTATGGCCTGGATTTCCACACCGACTACGAGCAGGCTGTGCAGAACGTGACCCCCGAGCGTGTCAGCGCTTTCGTGGCCGAGGTGCTGAAGTCAGGCAACGAGGCCGAGGTGGTCATGCTGCCGGCAGAGTAAGTCTTTGACTTTAAAACATTGAATGATAGAATAAATATGTCGTATCTTTTTTCGTCAGAATCCGTTTCTGAAGGCCACCCCGACAAAGTGGCCGACCAGATAAGTGACGCAATACTGGACCAGTTCCTGGCTTACGACCCGCATGCCCGTGTGGCGTGCGAGTCGTTTGTCACAACGGGCCAGGTAGTGCTGATGGGCGAGGTGCGGAGCGAGGTCTACATCGACTTGCAGACCATTGCCCGCAACACCATTCTCAAGATAGGCTACAACAAGGCCGAGTATCAATTCGATGGCAACTCGTGTGGCATTCTGAGTGCCATTCACGAGCAGTCACAGGACATCAACCGCGGTGTAGACCGTGCCGACGAGGAGGAGCAGGGCGCCGGCGACCAGGGCATGATGTTCGGCTATGCCACCAACGAGACCGATAGCTACATGCCCGTGTCGCTCTATCTGGCTCACTTGCTGATGCAGGTGCTGGCCGACATTCGCAAGGAGGGTCAGGTGATGACCTATCTGCGCCCCGATGCCAAGAGCCAGGTGACCGTGCAGTACAGCGATGCCGGCATACCCGAGCGCATTGACACCATTGTGGTGTCTACCCAGCACGATGAGTTTGATGAAGACGACAAGATGCTGGCGCAGATAGAGGCTGATGTCATCAACATTCTCATTCCGCGTGCCAAGCAGCAGATTCGTTCACAGAAGGTGCTTGACCTGTTTGGCACCGACATCAAGTACTATGTCAACCCGACCGGCAAGTTTGTCATCGGCGGCCCCCACGGCGACACGGGCCTGACCGGGCGCAAGATTATTGTCGACACGTATGGCGGCAAGGGTGCCCACGGCGGCGGCGCTTTCTCGGGCAAGGACTCCAGCAAGGTCGACCGCTCGGCGGCATACGCAGCCCGCCACATTGCCAAGAACATGGTGGCCGCGGGCGTAGCCGACGAGATGCTGGTGCAGGTGAGCTATGCCATTGGCGTGGCGCGCCCGATGAACATCTACGTGAACACCTACGGGCGCAGCCGTGTCAGCATGAGCGATGGCGAGATAGCGCGCCGGATAGAGAAGCTGTTCGACCTGCGGCCAAAAGCCATCGAGCGCACGCTGAAGCTGCGCCAGCCCATGTACCTGGAGACCGCTGCCTACGGCCACATGGGGCGCCAGCCCGAAGTGGTCAGGAAGGTGTTCACCAGCCACTATCACCCGACACGGGAAGTGGAGGTGGAGCTGTTCACATGGGAGAAACTGGACCGTGTGGATGACATTAAACGGGAATTTAATCTGTAAATGCGACAGCAGCAGGACTCGATAGCCCACGACTCGGTGGCGCTGGCGCAGCAGGACAGCTCGCTGCACCAGCCCGTACGCCCGCAGACCCCTTACCAGGTGCTGCAGATGCTGCCTAAAGACGCTACGCCTGCCCAGCAGGACTCTGCCATTCAGGCGTGGTTTCAGCCCGACGAGGTACACTACAGCAGCCAGCCTGACACCCTGCACCTGCCGGGGCATGGCGTTGGGCACAACAGGCTGAAGGTGAGCGACCTGCCGAAATACTATCATGAGAACTTCTTCTCAAACGACTCGCTGCTGCACCCTGAGCTGAACGGCGGCCGCTATGGCGTGGCCGGCGACCCCGTTCCCTATACGGTCAGGGGCGACAACTTCATGACCATCATTCTGCTTGGCTGCTTCATCATGGCGGTGCTGCCGCTGGGGCAGTGGCGGCACGTGGTTGTGCGCCAGCTGAAAGACTTCTTCTATTTCCCCCACGCAGGGCGCATCGCCCCGACCGAGACTGCCGGCGAGGTGCGCTATCAGCTGTTCATGAGCCTGATGACCGCGCTGCTTCTGGCCATCATCTTTTTCTTCTACACCACCCACTACGTGGCCGACACCTTTGTGCTTGACGAGCCGTACCAGCTGGTCGGCATCTTCTTCGCGGTCTTTGTGGCCTATTTCTTGCTGAAGGCGCTGGCCTATTCGGTGGTGAATCTGGTCTTCTTCGATGGTAAAAAAAAGCAACAATGGGATAAGACGCTACTTTTCCTTACCGTAGTCGAAGGCGTAGTCCTTCTGCCTGTTGTTGTGATACAGGCTTACTTTGATTTGTCAATGAAAAGTGTAGTATATTATTTCACTTTTGTACTCTTTTTGCTAAAAATGCTAACATTTTATAAGTCATGGGTTATCTTTTTTAAGAAAAGCGGTGGTTTTTTGCAATTATTTTTGTACTTTTGTGCGCTCGAACTTATGCCCTTGCTCTCTGTATGGGGCTGTTTGGTGCTTATTGTCGACGAATTGAAAATAAATTTTTAGGACACGAAAATGATAAAAAAGATTCTTGTCTCACAACCGAAACCCACAAGTGAGAGGTCGCCATATTTCGACATTGCCGAGAGATATGGCGTTGAGTTGGTTTTTCGCCCCTTCATCAAGGTAGAGAGTATGTCAGCCAAAGAGTTCCGCACTCAGAAGGTTTCCATATCCGACTACACTGCCGTGGTGTTTACTTCGCGCCATGCCATAGACCATTTTTTCACCCTGGCAAAAGAGCTGCGTGTCAACATTCCGGAAGACATGAAGTATTTCTGTGTTACGGAGACCATTGCACTTTATATCCAGAAATACGTTCAATATCGCAAGCGCAAGGTGTTCTTCGGCAGCACCGGGCGGGTCGACGACCTGCTGCCGGCCATGGTGAAGCACAAGAACGAGCGCTATCTCGTGCCACAGAGCGATGTGCATAACGACAATCTTACCCTGCTGCTCGACTCGAAGAAGCTGCACCACAAGGAGTGCGTGATGTACAAGACGGTGAGCAACGACTTCACGCCGGAGGAGGTGGCCAACTTCGACTACGACATGTTAGTGTTCTTCAGCCCCTCGGGCATCGAGTCACTGACAAAGAACTTCCCCGACTTCAAGCAGGGCGACATAGCCATTGCCACCTTCGGCCCCTCAACCGCCAAGGCTGCCCGGGAGGCCGGACTGCGGCTCGACCTGGAGGCGCCTACGGAGAAGTATCCCTCGATGACGGGAGCGCTGCACCACTATCTGCTGATGCAGGAGGAGGACTGACCCCCGGAGCTGCTACGCACCTCGGCCGAGGAATCCATACACCACATATATAGAGCCCTATTTTCACCCGAAGAATATGCCAGCTCCGGCGCACCGCGCTACATTCAGCAAGCAAGAGCGGATGGTCAGCAGGAAACTGATTGAGACACTCTTCAGCGGAGGCAATCGTTCCATGACTGCTTTCCCCCTGCGGGTGGTCTGCATGCAGCAGGAGCGGGCGGCGGGCGACGAGCCTGTGCAGGTGCTGGTCAGCGTTTCCAAGCGCCGCTTCAAGCATGCCGTGAAGCGCAACCGCGCGAAGCGGCAGGTGCGCGAGGCTTACCGGCGCAACAAGGCGCTGCTGACAGAGCGCGTGCCGGCCGACAGGCAGCTGCTGGTGGCGTTTCTCTGGCTGGCCGACGAGCTGCTTGACAGCCAGCTGGTGGAGAAGAGTGTCAGGCGGCTGCTCACAAAACTTTCTGACAGCCTATGAACGTGTTGCGACTGGCGGCCCGCTGGGTGTCAAGGGCGTGTGTGTTCGTGCTGTGCCTGCCCATAGCCTTCTACCAGAGGTGCATCTCGCCGCTGACACCGCCCTCGTGCCGCTTCACGCCCACCTGTTCCGAGTATGCCAGGCAGGCACTGCGCAAGCACGGCCCTGTCAAGGGGCTCTGGCTGGCGGCGTGGCGCATCTTGCGCTGCAACCCCTGGGGCGGCTCCGGCTACGACCCCGTTCCGTGAGCCGCCGGGCCGGCGAACTGTGGCGCTAAAGCACGGAAAACGAAGAATAGCCGGACTAAAATTTTGCAGATAGCATTATTTTTATTACTTTTGCACACTCAAAAAAACAAGAACAAGAAAACAATGAGCGATATGAGAAAGAACTTTGTCGAAGAACTCCGCTGGCGCGGAATGCTGGCACAGATTATGCCAGGCACGGAAGAACTGTTGCAGAAAGAAATGGTGACGGCCTACCTGGGCACCGACCCCACGGCCGACTCACTGCACATAGGCCATCTGTGTGGCATCATGATGCTGCGCCACTTGCAGCGCTGCGGCCACAAGCCCATCTTGCTGGTGGGCGGTGCCACGGGCATGATTGGCGACCCCAGCGGTAAGTCTCAGGAGCGCAACCTGCTCGACG
>JAFLSH010000137.1:0-5889 GCA_022511055.1 Prevotella sp.
CACTCCAGCCAGATTGCAAATCTGGCTGAACCTGCGGCGATTACTTGACAACCACCTTCTTGCCGCCAATAATATATATGCCCTTCTTGCCGCTTAGGCTGCCGCCGTTTACTTTCTGACCAGACAATGTATAGACTGGCGCGCTGGCATCCACGGTCTCCGCAACGGGGCGGGTGATGGCCGTTTCTTCGGCATCGCTGCCTTCGTACTCTGCCCACCCCATTGTATCATCATAATAGTAATGATAATATACTGCCCAACCTTTAGCTTTAGCTGCCGCCACCTGCGCTTTGGTGCATACATTGCCGTCATTGTTCACACTATCATATATACGCAAAAGATAGCTCTTATTCGTGGAGTTCTCTGGCAGACCGGCCATCAGTGCATCCATCGATGTTCCTTTGATTTGGTTGTTGTAGCAATACACCTCTGTCAGTGCCGTATTTTTTGACATATCCAGAGCAGTGAGCTGGTTGCTGTAGCATTCTAACCTTCTTAGTTTCGTATTATTCGATATGTCCAATGCTGTAAGTTGGTTGCTCTCACAAAACAAGTTAATCAGTGCCGTGCATCCGGACACATCCAATGTTGTTAGGTGATTGGCGGAGCAATCCAAATATGTCAGTTCTGTGTTCTTTGACACATCTAATTCTGTGAGCTGGTTGGTGAAACAATACAAATATGTCAGTGCCACGAAATGCTCAATACCTTTCAGACTGGTAATGCCTTTGTTATAAACGTCAATTAAAGTTACACCCCCTATTTCCTCCGCCGTCAGTATGCCGTCTGCGCCATAATCTTGCGCAAGCAGATAGTTGCGGAAATTCTCGTCAGGGAAATTGGTTTCGTCGATTTCTACGTCTTGCGCCGAGGCTGCCAATGGCATGCCGAAGAGAAAGGTGAGGAGCAAGAACTTGGCATTCGCCAACATTGATGTTTTCATGTTCATTCCTTTTGTTCTCATTTTTTGTTTTTCGCTATTTAGTTAATAAAATGGGTTATTCTGTTCTCTGTTTTTCTTTGCCCTCCAGCACCTCAAGGGCATTTAAAACGTTAGAAGCGTGGTACTGATATACCACTTCTTCCAATTGGAGGTCGTGAGAATTACCTTGATATGTCAGATGTTGTACCCAGCCCACGCTAAACGCGCGAACCGCCACACTTCTCTTGCATATCATAGAAATTTCTCACGTTTCCAATTACAAGTCGAGCATAACGCTTCGTTTTTCAATATGTCGTTGTTCCGAAGAACGGTGCAAATTTACTCAAAATTCTGCAATTTCTGCCCGCTCGACCGAAAAAACTACACAAAATGTGCTATTTTCTTCCAAAATGGCCTGAAATAGCGGGAAAAATGAGCATCTTTGCGCTTGCGCAATCGTCGCAAGCCGAATAGTGGCAGTATCCGAAGGCTCGGAAAGGGTCAAATCTCGGAAAATAATGCAGTCGCGCGGCAGCAGTTTCAAAAGAAACAAACATACAGCAAGACAGCGGGGAAACACCAATGGTTTCCCCGCTGTCTTGTAAGATGTAACATGGGCAAATCAGAACGGAGTTGCTTTGATGCGCATGATGGTAAATGACATGGGGGCGAACTCGTAGCTGAACTGCTTGTCAAACTGGCCAAACAGAGTGGTTTCCGGCGAAAGTTTGGTCGGCTGGTCGAAAGAGTTCTCATCGTCTGCATTTCCTGACAGCTTGATAATCTTTCCGATTGGGGCAACCGTGGCCGCGTTGGCTATGTCGAAGCTGCGGCGGTAGGGCTCGGTCGTTCCGTTCACCACCTTGATAACAAGCTCACCGGCCTGCTCGTCATAGCCGGCCTGGCAGAAGTGGCGGGTCTGCGCGACAGGCTTGGCTGATGTGACCTGTTCCCCATCTACGTAGGCAGTCAGGAGTTCGGGCGTAACGGTGACTTTCACGTCATACCACTTGTCGTTGTCAACCGTCTGCTGAACGCTTGTGCCGATTACGTCGTTTGTCCGGCCGCGCTGCAAGGGCTGAATGGCGGTGGTACGGTTGTTCCAGCCGGCAATGTTCACGGCATAGCCGTTTCTGCCCCTTTCGTCGAGGCCGCAATAGATGAAGAAGCCTTCGCTGCCGCTCAGCTTGCGGGCCTTCAGTTGCAGGGTGTAGTCGTTGCTGCTGAACGAGGGCAGCTGTGCCATGGTCAGCTGGCCATTCGATGTCTGGCGGATAACGCCGCCCTCCGTCTTCCACTCACCCCGCTTGGGCTGGAACTGGTCTGGGGCATAGGTTGCCACTTTGCCGTCGGCGGTTGTCACCTGTATGTCCTTGTATTCGCACTGCGTGGCGTAGCTGCCCAGGCCGATGCCGCCTGCCGCAAAGGGCTCTGACTTGCCAGCGGTGGTCGTTTCGCTTACAAACACGTTGTAGGTGGGGCGGTTTTCGGCCGCCATCTGCTGCACGTAATAAGAAGCGCGGCCATAGACCTGCGAGCTGTTGAGGTGAATCAGGTTGCAGGGCCAGTCGCGGCGGTTCTCATTCTCGAACAGCGGAGCGTATGAGGTCATCTTCACCACATCGCTGTTGCGCTCCATGCCCATGATGAACGCAGCCTCGCTCAGAGCCGCCAGCAGGTTGCCTGCGCCCACCCCTGAGTTGCAGGCGTACTCGCCCACGTAGATGTCGTGTGTGCGCGGGGCTTCATCGAAGAGATGGTTGTTGTTGAAGAAGAAGTCCGGGGCGCGATACCAGTGCGGGTCTACCATGTAGTCGCCGGGAATCTGCGCCAGCAGCGGGTCTGTGTGGCCTAACGTGTTGATAAAGACTATCTGCGGATACTCGGCCTTCAAGACTTTGAAGATGTAGTTGAAGTGCTTGACATACTCAGGGCCAACGTTCTCGTTGCCGATTTCAACGTACTTCAGCGGGAACGGTGCGGGGTGGCCAGCCTCTGCGCGTTTCTTCGCCCACTCGTTCTTGGCCGGGTCGGCCAAGGCGTAGTCGATGGCATCGCGGAAATCCTGAATCACGGCGTTCATGTCCTCATCGCTGCTCACATAGTCGCCGTTGCGCACGGAGCATGACATGCCCGCGTTGTTGACAAACATGCCATCCATGTGCAAGTCCTCACAGAATTGCAGGAACTCGTGGTAGCCCATGCCCCACGTGGCGCGATAGCCCCACACATCCCACTCTCCGCGGCGTGTCATGGGGTCGCCCAGCGTTTCCTTCCATTTCACACGATTCTCGTATGTGGCGCCTTCCACAATGCAGCCGCCCGGCCAGCGCATGAACTTCGGGTGCAAATCGACAAGCATCTGGGCGACATCGGCACGCTGGCCGTTCTTGCGCCCCTTGAACGTGTTCTGGGGGAATAGTGAGACATAGTCAACGTAGACCGTGCCCTTTGCATTGAACTCAAGCGAGAGCTGACCCTTGCCGGTCGTGCCCGTGCTGGTCAGCGTGCCGGTAAATTCAGTCCAGTCCTTTATCTTGTTGGCCGTGAACGTCACTGTGCCGAGCGAAGCCCCGCTCTCGCTGTCGCTGATTCGTGCGGTGATGCTGCCCTTGAAGTCGGCGCTTTTCACATAGAAGCGCAGGTCGTAGCTCTCTCCCGCCTTCAGACCCATGCCCCAATAGCCGGTGTTGGTCAGAACGGCCTTGCCGCCCTTGGCCACTTTCGATATGGTCAGCTGCATGGCATTCGGCGTGTTCTCGTGCAGCGGCGAGCTTAGCTCCACCACGTTGCCCTTCACCGTGCTGTTCGTTCCTGACACCTGCCAGCCCAGCATCTTCTTCTCCTCGATGTTCCAGGGAATGCTCCACTTGCGGTTGTTACGGTGTTCATAGTTCGGGCTGTCAACAGCCACGGCACGGCCGTCGGCGTAGGTCATGCTCAAAGGCAGCACGTGTTCCTCGAAGCCGCGGTTTTGCACCAGCTCTGCATACAGGCCGCCGTCGCCCGCGTGGCTGATTTCCTCAAAGAAAATGCCATAGAGGTCGGGCGACACCACGGCTCCCTTCGCTCCCAAGTCAATACTAATGGCTTTGTCCTGAGCCGTACAGGCAAGGCCAAACGCCATGGCTACCGCCAAAGTAAGTGTTCTTTTCATTGTTGTAATAGTTTTTTTGTTAGTTTTTATTGTAATACTTTGTAATTGCAAGTTACCAAATCGGCCGGCTCATCTCCATCAGCTCCTTGTCGTGGTGCTGAAGCGGGTAGCACTTGTTGTCGAGTATCATCGTCACGCCCGTCTGGGCATTGTACGGCTCCCACTTGGGTATTCCCTTCACGTTGGGATTGCCCGTCTTGATAAATGCGAGCCAAATGCTGCTAATCAGCTTCTCGAACTGGTAGGCGGCAGGCGAAGCGCCGGTCATCTCGCGCTGCAGGCTCACGTTATGGAGCATGAAAGGCAGCTCCATGCCATGCGAAGCGCCAAGGGCATTGCTTTCGGGCTTCCACGTGAACAGATACAGATAGGCAGGCGCGCCGCCCTGTGCGCTCTTGGCCTCAGCCTGGCGCACCGCACTGGCGCGGAAGCCTGTGTCCACATAGGTCATCTCCTTCGGGGCGGCATTCGGGTAAGCCTTGCGGAAGGCGTTCACGAACTTCTCGCCGGCCTCTTCGCCCATGCGCTTCTTCACGGCCGCCACCGCCTCTGCCTCCGTCATGTCGTGGCTGATGTCGAAAGTGAACTCATTGAAATCCGTGCCAATGAGCATCGGCACATCGCGCGAAAGCTCCGAGGCAGGGGCAAAGGGATGTTGCGGGAGAATCGTTCCGTCTACCACGGGCGAGAGGCTGCTCCTGATGCCCTTGCGGGCCAGCCGACCCGCTGCCGCATTCAGCTCCTCGTATGTAAAGCGTGAGAAGTCAGCCGCCTCATTAGGCTCAAGCCCCAGCTCCTCTGCCAGTGCCATGCCGAACTTGCGGGCGGCCTCCGGCTCTGCCTGGCGGATGGTTGAGCCGCTCTGCACAATGGCGCGCTTGAACAAGCCCTGTGCGCTGGGCATGGCCAGCAGCGTAGAGACCTTGCCTCCCCCACCCGACTGTCCGCCGATGGTCACGTTGTCCGGGTCGCCGCCAAAGCGGTCGATATTATCACGCACCCATTCCAATGCCTTCACAATGTCCTGCATGCCCAAGTTCACGCTTCGTGAGTACTTACCGCCCAGCCCGGTCAGGTCGATGTAACCGAGAATGTTCAGGCGGTGATTGAGATTGACCACCACTATGTCGCCGGCCTCGGCCAGCGCCCGGCCTTCATAGCAGGGAAGGTCATGGCCCGACCCGCCGCTGTAGCCGCCGCCGTGAATCCACACAAACACTGGCCGGCGCTTCTGGTCGCTGATGCTGGGTGTCCACACGTTCAAGACCAGGCACTCCTTCTCGTCCATGGGCTCAATGACAAACTGGTTGCCAAAGGCGTAGTCCGTCTGGTTGTTGCCGTTCCATCGCAGTGTCTCGCCCTGCGGGGCTTGCGGCCCGTACAGCTTGCACTGGCGCAGCTGGGTGAACTTGTCTGGGAACTCTGGCGGCATAAACCGCTCGGCCTTGGCATACTTGATGCCCTTGAACGTGAAAATCTGACCGTCTTGATAGCCCTCAATGGGGCCGTAGACCGTATTGACACGCGTATGCTCACCCGCCGTTATGGGCTGGGCAGAAAGAGCCGCAGTGGCTGACAATGCCACAAAAAGACAGAACAGGTGTCGGAACATAATCTTAAGGTAGAAAAATGTTTGTTGGTTGATAGTGTAATTTTTGTCATGCAAATATATGTATAATGTGTCAGAAAACCAAATTCTTTTTGTTTTTTTTCGATTTTTTACTTCCTTGATGACCGAAAAGATGCTATTTCTGCCTGCATATGGCCTGAAATAGCAGAAAAATGACTATCTTTGCGCTTGCGCAGCCGC
>JAFLSH010000137.1:5989-8110 GCA_022511055.1 Prevotella sp.
CGGCGGGGAGCAAATTTTTCGGTCATTTGCCGTTTTTCTGCGCAAAAATTTGTAACTTTGTGGCGTTTAGACTAAGTTTGGCAAATGTACTGCCTATAATAAAAGAATTTCAAGATGAAAAATGCAGTGATAGCTGTGTTGGCGCTTCTGGCCGTCTGTATGCCTGCCAACGCACAGAAGAACAAGAAGAAGGTGGCGGCGAAGAAGACTGTTGTCGCCAAGAAGCCTCCCATCGTTGAGCCCGAGGAAGACCCGAAGGTAACAAAGATGTTGGAAGCCACTCAAGACATTGTGTTCATTGACAGTGTGGTTGTCAGCAAAGAGGAATTTCTGTCGAACTACTACTTGAACGGCGAAACAGGCAAGGTGATGACCTACAACAGCTTTTTCCGCTCAGACAAACAGCCGTACTCCACCGTCTACCTGAACCAGTTGGGCAACAAATGCTACTTTTCTGAGAACGGCCGGCTATACACCAGCGATATGCTGGGCAACAGCTGGTCAGAGCCGTCTGAGATAAAGGGCATTGGCGATTTCAACCGGGCAAACTATCCGTTTGTCATGGCAGACGGCACTACGCTCTATTTCGCTGCCATCGGCCCGGAGGGTCTGGGCGGGCTTGACATCTACGTTACCCGCTACGACAGCAGCACGGGTAATTTCCTAAAGGCTGAGAACATCGGCATGCCCTTCAATTCTGATGCGAATGACTACATGTATGTCATTGATGAAATTGAGTCCATCGGATATTTCGCCACAGACCGCCGCCAGCCCGAAGGGAAGGTGTGCATATACACCTTTATCCCCAACCACTCCCGCAGCACCTACTCGCCCGATGAATATGAAGAGGAAATCATCCGCAGCAGGGCGGCCATAGACCGAATCAGAGACACATGGGGCGATGGGCAGGCCAGGAACGCGGCCCTGGAACGGCTGGCGAGGCTGAAGGCAGCTCCCAAGACGACAGAGAAGAAAGCCGGGCAGGGCTTCTCGTTTATCGTAGATGACAATCTGGTCTACACCAGCCTGTCTGATTTCCGTAGCGCCGGAAACCGTGAACGGGCAGCCGAGTGGCAGAAGCTGACAGCACAGCAACAGGAACTGACCGCCAGCTTGGAGAAGGCCCGCGCATACTATCACGCAGCCTCGTCTGCCGAAAGGAACAGCCTGAAAAGGGAAATCCTTGGCAACGAGCAAAAAGAGCAGTCGCTCCAGGCTGCTATAAAGAAACTGGAGAAGACCATTCGCAACGAAGAACTGAAAACACTCAAAAAGAAGTAAATCTTATGGAGAAAAGATATTTCCCTGAATCAGAACTGATTATCAACGCAGATGGCTCTTGCTTCCATCTCCACCTGAAGCCAGAACAGCTGGCAGACCATGTCGTTCTTGTCGGCGACCCTGAGCGGGTTGACACCGTTGCCGCCCACTTCGACTCCAAGGAGTGTGAGGTCAGCAGCCGCGAGTTCCACACCATTACGGGTACTTACAAAGGCAAGCGCATCACGTGCCTAAGCCACGGTATCGGGTGCGATAACATTGATATCGTGGTCAACGAGCTGGATACGCTGGCCAACATTGACTACCAAACCCGCGAAGAACGTGACGAACATCGCACGTTGACCATGGTGCGCATCGGCACTTGCGGCGGGTTGCAGCCCAACACGCCGACCGGCTGCTTCATTGCCAGTGTCAAGAGCATTGGCTTTGATGGCTTGCTCAACTACTATGCTGGCCGCAATGCGGTCTGTGATTTGCAGCTGGAGAAGGCGTTCACCGAACACATGGCGTGGAATCCCATCAAGGGTGCGCCTTACGTCTCCGTGGCAGACCAGGCTCTCATCGACCAGATTGCAAAAGATGACATGGTGCGCGGCTACACCATTTCGTGCGGTGGCTTCTACGGGCCGCAGGGGCGCATTCTCCGTGCCAATATCGCTGACCCGCAGCAAAACGAGAAAATCGAAGCATTTGAATACAACGGCATGCGCATCTGCAACTTCGAGATGGAGTCCTCTGCGCTGGCCGGTCTGGCCTCGCTTCTTGGCCATCGCGCCATGACCTGCTGCATGGTCATTGCCAACCGCTATGCCCAGAAGATGAACACTGAATACAAGAACA